>JAFWTG010000023.1 GCA_017519005.1 Oscillospiraceae bacterium
CGCTGAGCGCGTGCTCAATGCCGTGCAGCGGCCAGCCGGAGGGACTGTTGCCCAGTGAATAGATCCCGTTGCAGCCGAGCGTGCAGGCGAACATCATTTCGGCCCTGGCCCTGAAGTCCTCTGGATTTTCGAGGCAGGCTTTCGTGTTGATCATCAGGCTCTTCAGCCCCGCTTCACAGAAGCCGTCGTTCAGCAAGGTGTGGTCCTCGCAGAAATACTGCTCCATGATGTGATTCATGGCGTCAGCGCAGCCTGCCGCAGTCTGTTTTTTCGAGACTGTAAAGGTATATGTCGGGTCCAGGAACGAGCATACCGGATATACCAGCGGATCGCCGTAGCCGATCTTATCATTGGTCTCGGTCCTGGAGATAACGCCGTAGAAGTCATATTCGCTGCCGGTGGCGGCCAGAGTCAGAATATCCACGACGGGAAGCGCAGCCTTGGCCTTGACCTGATAGGAAATGAGGTCCCAGGGGTCACCGTCATATTTCGCACCTGCCGCAATTGCCTTGGAACAGTCCAGAACGCTGCCGCCGCCTACGGCAAGTATGACCTCGATCCCATGCTCCTTACACAGCCTTACGCCGTCCAAAACGCTGGGATCATATTTGGGATTGGGCTGGATGCCGGGCAGCTCCACGATTTCAAAATCCTTCAGCAGCTCCATCACCTTGTCGTACAATCCCATTTTCCGGATGCTGCCGCCGCCGTAGGCGAGCAGTACTTTCCTGCCAATTGCGCCGAGGACCTCCGGCAGCTTTTGAATCACGCCCTCTCCGAAAATCAGGCGCGTGGGAGTCTGATAATCAAATCCTTGCATTCGCTGAGCCTCCTTTTGCATCGTCATGAATCGAAATTCGTAAAAAACAAGCAAAACGCAGACAACCCTGGCGGAAGGAGCTGCCTGCGCTTTACAGAACCGGATACATCGCATATCGACGGGCGAAAGGAACCCTATGCTCTGTGATCCTATGATAGCACAGTCCGTCAGTTTTGTATATTGCCGATTCGATATAGGGGGAATATCATCCTGCGCAACAGAGCGATCAACAGAAGATATAACCGGTCGGCAGAGAGTTCGCGCTGCCGACCGGTTTTGGCGATCCGAGCGGATACGCCGAGGCGATTATTTCTTTTTCTTCAGCGCAGCCTTCACAGAGCCCTTGGGATCGGTAATCAGCAGCCTGATCAGCCAGATGATCAGAGCCAGAGCCACCACGGAAAGGCCCAGGAAAGCGTCGTTCAGCATATCCGCCGCAGCGGGGGCAAAATAATCCGCCTTCAGCTCGGCATACTCAAAGATCGCGTCGCCCAGCCACATGAGGGAAGCGCCCCAGAACATGAAGCAGAGCATTCCAAGCTGCATGGTATCGTCCTTGCGGTTATACCACTTGACCGTCGCGATAATCGCGGCAAAAACGGTAATCAGCAGAGTCATACGGTTCCTCCTTATGCCTTCTGGGAGACAGGCTTATCCTTGCGCTTCATGATCGCGTCGGCAGCCAGGCAGATGCCGATCCACGCAACCGTGACCAGCACTGCCATCGTCACGCCGATGGTAGCCATCTCATGGAACATTTCGGCCTTGTCCTCCGGATCGGACATCGCGGTCAGGAACGGGAACCAGGGCACGACTTCTCCGTGCCAGACGTGCTCGAAGGCCAGCAGAATCGCGCCGCCCCAGAGCAGCCAGGTCAGCCATTTCAGCTTTCTGCTGAAGGGGATCTTCTCCACGGTTTCCTTCTTGGGAGCGGACTTGACCTCCCGCTTCTCCTCTGCCTTTTCTACGGCAGTCACAACCACAGCTTCAGCTGCAGAAACCAAAAAACATGCCATCTTCATTACCTCCGTAATTCTTTTCTCTTCTCTTTCGGAAGGGCGCCTGTCTTCGTGACAAGCAAAAAAGAAGGCAGACTCGGCCCCGTACACAGAGCCAGTATGCCTTCTTATCCTACATGATCACAATATAGTTACGTGCTTCAGCACGGAGACGCAGCTTCCTGCCGCATCGTATTTCTGATATATTATAGCATATCAATCCCAATTTGACAAGATTTTTTTCAACTGCCCGAGGGCGTCCTGAATCAGCCTCGCCGTGTTGAAATCCGCGACTCCGGCGATGTAGTTGTCACAAGAATTGAAGGGGATCATGATTCGAACGGCGTCTGCCTGCGCGACAGCCTGCGCCATCGCAGGCGTGATTTCCCCCAGCATGGAATCGGCGATCACCATGCCCACTGGCCCAATGATCACATCCGCCTTCCGGCTGGCAACCAGGACAGAGTTTTCGCCGGTGGCGGCCTCGTCCGCGCCGGCCTTCAGCATGGCGGCCGCAGCGGCCGTATTGGTGCCGACGGCCAGGATCTTCACATCCTCCGGCTCCTTACGGATTCCGGCGATCAGCTGCCTGCCAAGCCCTCCCCCCTGGGCGTCCACAATCAAAACCACGGGTTTTTCGTTCCGTTTCATTGCCTTGTTCCTCCTTCCGTACAAACCGGCTTCCAGACCAGCATCGCGACATTCATTTGCGTTTCATCTGCCAGGAAGCCGTTTTCCTGGTGCTTCTCAAAAAAACGACTTCAAATAGGAGACAGAGGCCTCCTGCTCCATACCGAAAATCTCAAAATACGTGGGAAACAGCCACAGCAGCTCCTCGAGACTTGTGTTCCGTTTCGTAAAGCGCTCCATGGTCCAGACTGTGACGTCTCGTCCCATGGCCCGAAGCACGTCCAGGTAGGTGCTGTACTCTGTGATCATGCCCTCGGGCCGCAGATTCAGCTCCCGCATCATCTGACTGCGGTATTTGTCCGCGGAGCCCTTCATCACCGTTACCAGAACGCAGGTTTCTCTGGCGCAGGCCTCCATGGCCAGGAGCTCTTCCGGATTGCAGATCGCCGGACACATGGCGGAGATCACCAGGTCCCAGGCATCCCCCGGACGTCCGTCATTCCAGGAGGCGCAAAGCGCGGTGAGGTTTTCCGTATGCGTTCCTGCACAGCGCTCTCGTAGAACTTCAATGGCGGTTTCGTTGGAATCCACGGCTGTAACAGAGCGGCAGAGCCGCGCCAGCTCCAGGGCGGTCCCGCCGGTGCCGCAGCCGATGTCCAGAACCGCGGCTTCCGGATGTACGAGCCCTTGCTCCGCCAGGGTACGGACGACAGGACCGGGCTCCGCGGGGATCGTATAGGGCTGCCCCAGCTGCGCCTGATAGATCAGGCTGTAGTAGGGCGACCACCTGGCCTCCCGCGCCTTTCGTTCTGCGACACTCCCATACCGATATTGTCGCTCCCACCCTTCCCGGAGGGCTTGAAGCCGGTCCGTGTCAGGCGCGGCAGGATAAAAACCAAGCTTGTTCATGGGATCAATTCCCCTTTCCGCTGCTTTCGTTTTTGGCCGGACCCCGGAGACAGAAGCGGAGACTCAGGATCGTGGCAATGCTCCAGCCGATGGGCCAGGCGCACCAGATGCCGGTGGAGCCCAGACCGGTTTTGGACAGGAGAATCGCCAGCACCACCCGCAGGATCAGGTCCGTGAAGGTGGCGATCATAAAGAGATTCATCCGTTTGGCGCCTCGCAGGACCCCGTCCGCCGCCAGCTTGGCGGAGACCACGAAGTAGAAGGGGGCCAGGATCTTCAGGTAGATCACGCCGGTACGGACCGCCGTCTCGGTGGGCTCGTCGATGAAGAAGCGGACCAGGGGCTCGCCGAGGAAGAAATACAGCACGGCAAAGACCAGGCTCAGAGCCCAGACCAGCTTCAGTCCGGCCCTGAAGCCCTCCCGGACCCGGCTCTGCTTCCCCGCGCCCAGGTTCTGAGCGGTGAAGTTGGAGATGCCGTTGCAGAGGGTCGTGAAGGAGGTGATCACCAGGTTGTTCAGCTTGACGCCCGCGGCGTAGCCCGCGATGACGCCGGAGCCGAAGCCGTTGATGACCCGCTGGATCACGATGTTGCCCACGGAAATGAAGCTCTGCTGGAGGACGCTGGGCACGGCAACCTTCAAAAACTGGCCAAGAATGAGCCGGTCGAACAACTTCGGACGCTCTGTTGTCTCCATCTTTTTGAGTCGGAGCAGAACCGCCGTCAGTGCCAGCACGCAGCTGACGCCTTGGCAGAGGAAGGTGGCCCAGGCTACGCCGGCCACGCCCATTTTGAAAACCGCCACAAAGAGCACGTCCACCGCCACGTTGGCCGTGGAGGAGACTGCCAGGAACCAGAAGGGCGTTTTTGAATCCCCCAGGGCGGAGAAAATGCCGGTAGAGATGTTGTAGAAGAAGACGAAGGGCAGCCCCAGGGCGTAGATCCGCAGATAGAGCAGGGAGTCCGCCATCAACTCCTCCGGGGTGCGGATCAGCCGCAGCAGGGCTTCCCCGCCCAACAGACCCGCCAGCATCAGCGCCAGGCAGACGGCCCCGCTGGTGAGCATGGTGGTGGAGACGGTGGTTTTGAGGCTCCGGTAGTTTCCCGCACCAAAGAAGGTGGAAACTACAACAGAGCAGCCGATGTTGCAGCCGAAGGCA
This sequence comes from Oscillospiraceae bacterium, assembly GCA_017519005.1. Lineage (GTDB taxonomy): Bacteria > Bacillota > Clostridia > Oscillospirales > Oscillospiraceae > JAFRPC01. Next base: position 4,518 of record JAFWTG010000023.1, read on the forward strand.
AAAGCAATGAAAATCAGGGTGATCTCATAGCTGTTGCCCACGGCGGCCAGGGCGTTCTCGCCGATCAGCTTTCCGGCCACCAGGGAGTCCGCGATATTGTAGAGCTGTTGAAAAATCACGCTGCCGAAGAGGGGCAGGCAAAACCGCCAGAGCACGCCCTCAGGCTTGCCTACGGTCAAATCACGGTTCAAGAGGATTCGCTTCCTTTATCTGTTACTGCTTGTGATATCCTACCATAATGCACGGAAAAAGTAAACAAAAAAGTCACCAAAGGCAGACAGCCCGTCCCACCAGGCTGCCTGCCCCCGGCTTTATAGAAAGGAGGTTTTTCAAACGCCATTTCCGGCGATTGAATCAAATTACCGCTTACAGTAGTCGATGTGCAGCAGCTCGTGGGTGCGGCCCTTGAGCAGACCGTTGTAGAGCTCCGTCATCAGAGGGTTGTCCTGAGAGCGGCGAATCGTGCTGACTTTATCGGAGCGGTACAGCCCTTCCCCGCGCTTGACACGGTCCTTGAGCCCCACATAGGGCTGACCGGCGCCGCTGACACAGCCGCCGCGGCAGGCCATGACCTCTACCAGGTCGTAGCACAGCTCGCCGGCCTGCAGCCGCTTGATGATGGCTCTGGCATTGGCAAGGCCGCTGACCACGGCGATCCGGACCTCCCGGTCTCCGTAGGGGATGACGGCCTCCTTGCAGCCCTCCATCCCGCGCACGCCGGTAAACTCCAGTCGCGCCAGCGCGGAACGGGCGTCTGAGCCGGACAGCTTCCGCAGAACGGCTTCCGTTACGCCGCCGGTGACGCCGAAAATTACACCCGCGCCGGACATGCTGCCAAAGGGCAGATCCACCGCTTCCGGCTCCAGATCTGTAAAGCGGATGCCGGAACGCTTGATCATGTGGATCAGCTCCTGGGTCGTGACGACGTCGTCCGTCTCAGGACCGTCGGCGCTGCGCAGCTCAGGCCGTTTGGCCTCGTACTTTTTGGCGGTACAGGGCATCAGAGCCACGTGATAGTGGCGCTTTTTGCCTTCCGGCAGCCGATCTTTGAAATAATCCTTGATGACAGCCGCGAACATGCCCATGGGAGAACGGCAGGTGGAGAGATTGGAACGGAACTCCGGATACTTTTTCTCCACATACTGGACCCAGGCGGGACAGCAGGAGGTAAACAGGGGGAGCTTCTCACCGCCCTGCAGGCGTTCCACAAATTCGTTGGCCTCCTCGATAACCGTCAGATCTGCACCGGTAGCGGTGTCGTAGACCTGATCGAAGCCCAGACGATGCAAGGCTGCGATCACGAGGCCCATGGCGTTCTCGCCCTCACCCAGACCCAGCTCACGGCTGATGCCCACGCGGACCGCGGGAGCGATCTCGCAGCTTACAAAGGCCTCGGGATCGTCCAGCTTCTCCCAGACGCGGTTGGTATCGTCCCTGACGGTAATCGCACCGGTGGGACAGACCGCGGCGCATTGGCCGCAGCCCACGCAAAGGGTCTCGGCGATGGGCGTCTGGAAAGCGGTGCTGATCCTGGCCTCGGAGCCGCGGAAGGCAAAGTCGATGGCGCCGACGCGCTGGATCTCGTTGCACTCCCGGACGCAGTCGCCGCAGAGGATGCACTTGCTGGCGTCCCGCAGAATACTGGCGGAGGAGTCGTCCAGAACGGACTTCGTCTTATCGTTGGGGAAGCGGATGGTCTTGATGCCGAACTGAGCGGCGAGGTCCTGCAGAGTACAGCTGCCGCTCTTGGGGCAGGTGGTGCAGTCCCGGCAGTGACTGGCCAGCAGCAGCTCCAGAATGTTCTTGCGGTACTTGCGCAACCGGCCTGTGTTGGTTTTTACGATCATGCCTGCTTTGGGCTGGGTGGAGCAGGCGGCCATGAGACGGCCCCGCTCGTCCTCCACCATACACATACGGCATGCGCCGTATATGGAAAGATCGGAGTGGTAGCAGAAGACGGGCAGCTCTACGCCGGCCTTGCGGATGACTTCCAGCAGGTTCCGTTCGCCTTCGATTTGGACGGGAGCGCCGTCCACTTCCATGATTTGTCTCGTCTGCATACTCAGGCCTCCTCTTTCACAGCGCCGAAGCTGCAATTCGTCTTGCAAGCGCCGCACTTGATACATTTCTCCTGGTCGATCACATAGGGGGATTTGAGCTGTCCGCTGATGGCGTTGACCGGGCAGTTTCTGGCACACTTGGAGCAGCCCTTACACAGCGCCGGATCGATGGCAAAGCGCCGGAGTTTTGCACACTGACCGGCGGGACAGCGCTTTTCGCGGATATGGGCCTCATACTCCTCCCGGAAGCTCCGGATCGTGGAGACCACAGGGGAAGCGGCTGTCTTGCCCAGACCGCAGAGGGCCGTGTTGGAGATGGTGTCCGCCAGCTCCTCCAGCAGCTCGATGTCGCCCTCCTGTCCCTTTCCCTCCGTGATCCGGTTCAGGATCTCCAACATCCGCTTGGTGCCCTCGCGGCAGGGAACGCATTTGCCGCAGGACTCGTTTTGGGTAAAGTTCATAAAGAAGCGGGCAACCTCCACCATGCAGGTGGTGTCGTCCATGACGACCAGACCGCCGGAGCCGATCATGGCGCCGACCTTCTTCAGAGAGTCGAAATCCAGAGGAATGTCGAGATCCTTCTCCGTCAGGCAGCCGCCGGAGGGGCCGCCGATCTGGACAGCCTTGAATTTGCTGCCGTCCCGCATGCCGCCGCCGATGTCAAAAATGACCTCCCGCAGGGTGGTGCCCATGGGGACCTCGATCAGGCCCGTATTTTTGATCCTGCCGGTCAGGGCAAACGCCTTGGTGCCGGGGCTGTTCTCGGGGCCGATGGAGCGGTACCAGTCCGCCCCGTTCAGAATGATGGCGGGGACGTTGGCGTAGGTCTCTACGTTGTTCAGGTTCGTGGGCTTTTCAAACAGGCCGTGCTCCACAGTCCTGGGGGGCTTGACCCGCGGCATGCCCCGCTTGCCCTCGATGGAGGCGGTCAGGGCGGAGCCCTCGCCGCAGACGAAGGCGCCGGCGCCGCGGTTGATATGGATACGGAAGCTGAAATCCGTTCCCAGGATGTTGTCGCCCAGCAGACCGAGTTCCTCGGCCTGCTCGATCGCTGTACGCAGCCGCTCCACCGCCAGGGGATATTCGGCGCGGACGTAAATGTAGCCCTCCTGAGAGCCGATCGCAATGCCGGAAATCATCATGCCCTCCAGCAGCCTGTGGGGATCGCCCTCCATGATGGAGCGGTCCATGAAGGCGCCGGGGTCGCCCTCATCGCCGTTGCAGACGATGTACTTGGGCGTCTCCCGCTGCACAGCGCAGGAGGCCCACTTCTTTCCGGTGGGGAACCCGCCGCCGCCTCTGCCGCGGAGGTTGGATTTGGTGACTGCCTCGCCGATCAGAGGCGGGTCCAGCTCAAAGAGGCACTTTTCCAGAGCGGAATAGCCGCCCATGGCAACGTACTCCCGGATGGACGAGGCGTTGATGTGGCCGCAGGAGCCCAAAACCAGCCGCGTCTGCTTCTGATAGAAGGGGATCTCCTCCTGTCTGCGATAGATCTCCCCGTTCTGCCGATAGGCCAGACGATCGATGGGTTCTCCGCCCAGGATTGTCTTTTCCACGATCTCCTCGCAGTCGGAGAGTTGGACCTTGGTGTACAGCCAGCCCTGGGGCTCGATGCGGACCAGGGGCCCCATCTCGCAGAAGCCGTGGCAGCCGCTCTTCTTGATTCCAACCACGTCGCGGTGGGGCTCCTCCGCCAGCTCCAGCTCCACGGGGATGCCCCGCTGGGTCAGCAGCTCCTGCAGTCTGGCGTAGATTTTCAGAGAGCCGCCGGCCACGCAGCCGGTGCCGCCGCAGATCAGGATCTTGGTGCGCTCGCAGCGAAGGGCCTGCTCGCAGGCTTCACGGAAGCTCCGAAGGGCCTCATGGGAGTTCAGTTTATTCATTTCCGGCCTCCTTCTCGATTTCCGCCCGGAGCGTCTTCAGCAGCTCGGAGGCCGATGCCGGCGTCATGGCGGGATGGACCTCGCCGTTGACGGTCAGCACAGGCGCCAGGCCGCAGGCGCCCAGGCAGGAGACGGTTTCCACAGTGAAATTCAGATCGTCCGTGGTCTTTTTCGTTTCGCTGAGTCCCAGTTCCTTGCGCAGCTGGTTCAGGATGGGGGTGGAGCCGCGCACGTGACAGGCGGTGCCGTCGCAGCAGCGGATCACGTACTTGCCCTTGGGCTCCAGAGAGAAGTTTTCATAGAAGGTCGCGACGCCGTAGAGCCGGGCTTCGCCAACGCCGATGGCCTTCGCCACATAGGGAAAAACCTCCCTGGGCAGGTAATGGTAGTGCTCCTGGATGTCCTGCAGAATGGCAATGGTGGAATGCTCGTTCCGCGGATAGCTTGTCAGGATCTCATCGACCTTTGTAAAATCAAATCTTTTTTCCATAGTCGTTCCTCTGTCAGAAATAGCTGACCTTGATGCGCTTTCCCATCTGCTCCAGGCAGGCGGAAAGCTCCTTGACAAGGTTCATCTTGATACTGAAATTGATGGGGAGCTTGGGGTCCTGATGGGCGGGATTGATGGCCCGGCCAACATAGAAATTGATGTCGGTGGCTTCCTCGAAGAGCAACCGCGCGATCTGAGAGGCTGCGTCCGCCTGGAAGTTCCATTTTTCGTAGCTCGTGTTATCGGCCAGATAGTCCTTTGCATATTCCAACACCTTGTTCACAGTGATGACGCCCTCGGTGACCAGATCGACGCCTTCGATTTTGGAAATCGGCGGAACGTCCCTGCTCACGTAATTCAGCGTGGTATCCAGCCGTTTGCCCAAATATTTCGCGGCGATGGAGGCGGTGGTGCCGCCGCAGATGATGTGCTTGCCCTCCTTGGAAAAGAACAGGGACATCATGCGGGGACCGTCGTCCCGGTTGGCGGGCGGGCCGAAGAGCATGTTCATGGGCGTGCGCTTGCGGATCTTGACCACGCAGGCCGTGGCGTCGTCGCCCGGCTGACCGCCGTAGAGCTGGAAGCACTCGTTGACCAGCAGAGTCGCCAGGGTCTTAGCGGTATAACCCACCGTCGCCAGCGGCTCCATAAAGTCGATGATCTCCTCCCGCCGCCATCCGAAATTGTATGCGACGCCGATCCCGGCGTGGGGGCAGCCGTCGCTCATGAGGATAAAGGTGTCGTTCTCCTGCAGACGAAGGCTGGAGCGGTAGATCTTTTTCCCCTCCACCCGGGCTTCCGTGCGGGGATAGTCGCAGTTCACGCCGTCCCGGATCAGGATCGCCAGCGGGTTGTCATACTGGATCAGATCCGCCGTCACGTTGTTGCGGATATGCAGGATGGTGAAGGTGGAGTAGGCCACGCCGCGCTGCGCGTCCACAGGAAGGGTGGCGGCGATGGTGGATACGCAGTCCTCCAGGGACAGCCCCGCCGCCAGCATGGTGGAGATGATCTTCGAGGTCAGCGTCGAAAGAATGCTCGCCTTGACGCCGCTGCCAAGACCGTCCGCCAGTACGACAACGGTGGAGCTTTCGTCCCCGGGCACCACGTCTACATGGTCGCCGCAGAGCTCTTCCCCATAGTGATTGACGCTCAGATAACCGATGTCAGCGCAAAAGTTACTCATGGATGGACTCCTTCAGCTTGGTCAGCGCAATTTTCGTCTCAGCCGCCGTCTCACCCAACAGGGAGGCGATCTGCTGGACGATGCGCATCTGCTTTTCCACCACCCGGTCGGCGACCTCCGCGGTCTGACGGTTCAGGCTTTCCTTCTGCTCCCGATCCCGCTCGGCCTCAGTGACATCGCGCATAATGCAGATCAGCTGATGGTACTCGCGGTCGTAGACGATGGTCTGCTCTACGGTTTTGTCATACTCCGCCAGATAGATCCGCTTTTCCCGGACGCTCCGGCCGGTGCGAAGGACCTCCATAAAGGGAGCGGGCTCCAGGATTCGGATCACCTGGTCTCCCAGGATATCGGAGGCATAGCGGATGTTCAGCAGCTTTTGCGCGGCGGCGTTGACCTGCTGTACCTCCAGGCTGTCGTTCAGAAGAAGCACAGCATTCGGCGTATTGTTCATGATATTCCCGGAGAAGCTCTCCGCCTTGCCCTTCAGGAAAGGCAGGCACATGGAGATATCCGCTTTGCCCTGATAGATGGCGACGGCCTTGTCCCGGCAGGTGTTATAGCCGCAGCTGCCGCAGTTGAGCTCGTCCTCCGGCTTTGTCTTGCCCATTTTGCGCAGGATTTCGGCAAGCTGGGTCTCGGAGGGCCGGTCCGCCAGGGCGGTGCGGGGCTGGAACTGCTTGCGAAGCTCTTGTGCCGAGGGCTGAGAGACAGAAAAATCCGTCTTGCCCGCATAGCTGTTGACCGCCATATTGCCGCTGATGACGGCCTTGTGATACTTCTCCATGACCGGCCCGCTGATGCAGCTTCCGGGACAGGCGGACATTTCGATGAAGCATTTGTGGATCTGTCCCTTCTCCAGCTCCCGCAGGGCGGCGATCACGTTGTCCATCCCGCCGATGGCGATGTAGTTGCAGCCCGGAGCATTCAGGTTCATGGATCTCAGAATGCCGCCGGTGGTGGGGAAAAGTCTCGCCTTGCCTGTGTCGCTGTCCTCCGGCTCCGGCGTCAGCTTGATCTTCTCCCGCTTCAGCCACTGGGTCAGCTCCTCGAAGGTCAACACCGCGTCCACAATGCCCTTATAGCGCTGCGCCTCGTCCTTTTTGGCGACGCAGGGGCCGATGAAGACCGTCTTTGCTTCGGGATGCTCCCGTTTGATGGCCGCGCAGTGCGCCTGCATGGGAGACTGCACGTCCGCCAGACAGTGCAGAACGGAGGGAAAATACTTCTCGATCATCAGATTGACAGAATGGCAGCAGGAGGAGATCACCACGTCCCGTTTTTCCTCGTTGAGAATCCGTTCATATTCGGTCTTTACTACGGTGGCGCTGAGCGCGGTCTCCTCCACGCCGGCGAAGCCCAGCTTTTTCAGCGCGGTGCGCATGGCGTTGATGCCGATCCCCTCATAGTTCGCCACAAAGGAAGGCGCGATGCTGGCATAGACCGGATCGCCGGCAGACAGCAGAACCTTGACCTTCTCGGTTTCGTCCACGATCTGCTTTGCGTTCTGCGGACAGACCACGAAGCACTGGCCGCACAGAACGCAGTCCTCCTCCATGATGTGCGCCTGATTGCCCGAAAAACGGATGGACTTCACAGGGCAGTAGCGAATGCACTTATAACAGTTCTTACAGTTTGATTTTTTCAGGGTCAGGCAGCTTGCCATGGCGGCTACCTCCCATTCGGGAATCTGCTGAGCACCTCACGGCGGAAGAAATCCTCCGTTGTCTCCGGGGCGACGGAATGCAGCGCTCCGTCCACGGTCACGCAGACGCCTTCCTGGCAGTGCCCCATGCAGAAGGCGCCGCTGAGCTCGACGCGGTCCTTCAGACCGTAGTCCGCAATGAACTTCTGCATCTTCTCAACCACATCTCTGGAGCCCTTGAGGTGACAGGAGCTTCCGATGCAAATGGTTACATTCAACATGTTTTGTTTCCTCCTCGGTCAGTTATTCATATTCTACGACGGACGTCCAACGACGGAGCAGCTCCTGCTCCTCGGCGATTCCCTTGATGGACTGGGAGGCGGCCACGATGGGCAGCCATCTCTGGACGTCCTGCCTGGCGGTGTCGCCCAAATCGCACATCAGCTTGAGATACTTCTCGGCCCATTCAAAGTTGCCCTGCAGGCAGAAGACCAGATAGGTGCGGGCCACGTCCGCATCGGGATTGCCCTGGGTGGCATGGGACCAGTCGATGATATAGGCTTCGTCGTCGGGCGTGATGATCACGTTGCTGGGGCAGAAATCGCCGTGGCAGACCTTGGTCTTCCGCTCCATGCTGCTCAGACGGGTGCGCAGCTCATAGCGGGTGGTGGCGTCCAGCTTGGTCTCACGGATCTTCCTGTGCATCTTATCGGTCAGATTGGTGAGCATGGGGCATTCCGCCTGGTGAAGCTCGATCTGTAGGCGGACCAGCCGTTCCAGATACTCATCAACTCTGTCCGGGTTCTCCTTCATCAGCCGGGACATACTCTTGCCGGGGATGTATTCGCTGATAATGGTCCATTTGCCTTCGTAGGTGGTGACCTCGCGCAGCTTGGGGACCTTGAGGCCGGTGGTCTCGATCTTCGCGAGATTCAGAGCCTCCGTGAGGACAGAGACCTTGGAAAAGTCGCTGTCAAACACCTTGGCGGTAAAATCGCCGTCCCGATAGACTGTCTTATTGTTCCGGACGGCAATGACTCGATCCAATTTCATAGCTTTTCCTCCTTAAACCGCGTCGTCGTTGCCGTAGTAGGCGTTTAGATACATCTGTTTCAGCTCGCTCATCAGCGGATAGCGAGGGTTCGCGCCGGTGCACTGATCGTCAAAGGCCTGTTCGACCATGGCGTCCATCCGATTCAGGAAATCCTGCTCGTCGATGCCATAGTCGCGGATCGTCTTCTTGATGCCGACCCGCTCCTCCAACGCCTTGACGGCGGCAATCAGATTTTCCAGAGATTCTCTGTCGTCCTTGCCGCCGAAGCCCAGGGTCTCAGCCACCTCCGCGTAGCGCCGCAGGGTGTGGGGATGGTCATACTGGGGGAAGGTGCCCATTTTGGTGGGAACCTCGCTGGCGTTGAAGCGCAGGACCTGGCAGATCAGCAGCGCGTTGGCGACGCCGTGGGGGAGATGATGGAAAGCGCCCAGCTTATGGGCCATAGAGTGGCAGACACCCAGGAAGGCGTTGGCAAAGGCCATGCCCGCCATGGTAGCCGCGTTGGCCATCTTCTCTCTGGCCTCCACGTCGGTCTGTCCGTTGTCATAGGCTCGGGGCAGATAGGCGAAAATGTCCTTGAGGGCTTGAATCGCGAGGCTGTCGGTGTACTGGGTCGCCATCATGGAGGCGTAGGCCTCCAGCGCGTGGGTCACAGCGTCGATGCCGGAGGAGGCGGTAAGGCCTCTGGGCGCCGTCATGTGGAAGTCGGTGTCGATGATTGCCATCTTGGGCAGGAGCTCATAGTCAGCCAGCGGGTACTTGACGCCGGTCTTCTCGTCGGTGATGACTGCAAACGGAGTGACCTCGGAGCCGGTGCCCGCGGAGGTGGGGACGGCGATGAAGTAGGCCTTCTCCCCCATCTTGGGGAAGGTGTAGACACGCTTGCGAATGTCGATAAAACGCATGGCCATATCCATAAAGTCCACCTCGGGATGCTCGTAGAGGACCCACATGATCTTTCCTGCGTCCATAGCGGAGCCGCCGCCCAGCGCGATGATGCAATCGGGCTTGAAGATCTTCATCTGCTCGGCGCCGGCCTTTGCGGATGCCAGTGTGGGATCGGGCGCTACGTCAAAGAAGCAGGTGTGCACAATGCCCATTTCATCGAGCTTGTCTGTGATGGGCTTGGTGTGACCGTTCTCATAGAGAAAGCGATCCGTGACCACGAAGCAGCGCTTCTTGTGCATCACAGTTTTCAGTTCATCCAGAGCCACCGGCAGGCAGCCCTTCTTGAGATAGACCTTCTCCGGGGCGCGGAACCAAAGCATGTTTTCTCTCCTTTCGGCCACGGTTTTGATGTTCAGCAAGTGCTTGCAGCCCACGTTCTCGCTGACGGAGTTGCCGCCCCAGGAGCCGCAGCCCAAGGTCAGGGACGGGGTGAGCTTGAAGTTGTACAGGTCGCCCAGACCGCCGTGAGAGGAGGGCGTGTTGACCAGAATCCGGCAGGTCTTCATTCTCGCGGAGAACTCTTCGAGCTTGGCCTGTTCCGTCTTCACGTTCAAATAGATGGAGGAGGTATGGCCGTAACCGCCGTCGGCGATCAGCTGCTCCGCCTTGGTGAAGGCGTCCTGAATGTCGGAGGCCCGATACATCGCCAGCACGGGAGAGAGCTTCTCATGGGCAAACTCCTCGGAGAGCTCCACACTCTGCACCTCGCCGATCAGGATCTTGGCAGACTCGGGGACCGTGAGGCCGGCCAGCGCCGCAATTTTCGCAGCCTTCTGGCCTACGATCTTCGCGTTCAAAGCACCGTTGATCAGAATGGTCTTGCGGACCTTCTCAGTTTCCCCGGCGTCCAGGAAGTAGCAGCCTCTTGCAGCGAACTCCGCCTTGACCTGCTCATAGACGCCGTCCAACACGATGACAGACTGCTCGGAGGCGCAGATCATGCCGTTGTCAAAGGTCTTGGAATGGATGATCGAGCTGACAGCCATCACAATATCCGCCGTGTCGTCAATGATGGCGGGCGTGTTGCCGGCGCCGACGCCCAGAGCGGGCTTGCCGCTGGAGTAGGCGGCCTTCACCATACCGGGACCGCCGGTGGCCAGGATCACGTCCGCTTCCTTCATCAGCAGGTTGGTCATTTCCAGGCTGGGGACGTCGATCCATGCGATGATCCCCTCGGGCGCGCCGGCCTTGACTGCGGCCTCCAGAACGATTTTCGCAGCCGCGGCGGTGCAGGCCTTGGCCCTGGGGTGGGGGCTGATGATCATGCCGTTGCGGGTCTTCAGTGCCAGCAGAGTCTTGAAGATCGCGGTGGAGGTTGGGTTTGTCGTGGGGATGACAGCGCCGACCAGGCCGACGGGCTCGGCAATGGTTTTCAGGCCGTAGGCCTTGTCCTCCGCAATCACGCCGCAGGTCTTGACGCCGCGATAGTGATTGTAGATGTACTCGGCCGCGTAGTGGTTTTTGATGACCTTGTCCTCCACCACGCCCATGCCGGTCTCAGCCACGGCCTGCCTGGCCAGGGGTATGCGCGCCTGATTCGCCGCGGTCGCCGCAGCCAGGAAGATCGCGTCCACCTGCTCCTGGGTGTAGGAGGCAAAACGTTGCTGCGCCGCCCGCACGCGGGCAATGGCTTCCTTGAGCGCCTCTACGCTGTCAACAATCAGATAGTTTTGTTCGTTCATCATGCGTTCCTTTCTGTTCGTTTTGTGATATGCGATGATCTGGTTTTCTTAGCGCACATGTGCAGATGGGCAATCGACAGAGCCAGGTTCTCCTGCTGGACGGAAACCCCCTCCGGGACCTCCAATCTGCACGGTGCGAAATTCCAGATTTCAGTAATGCCTGCGGCAGTCATTTTGTCGCAGACTTTTTGCGCCGCAGTCTCCGGGACTGTGATAATTCCGATGACGACATGATTTGTTTCACAGTATTCCGCCAGCTCCGTCATGGGGAACACAGGCTGCTTCCCGCCGGGGGCCTGCTTACGCGGATCGTCGTCAAAGGCTGCCAGAATCGAAAAGCCGAAGCGCCGAAAGCCCGGATACCCGATCAGAGCCTTTCCCAGCTTCCCCGCGCCGACAAGGATCACCGGCTCCAGACTGTCCAGACCCAGGGCTGCTTCCATGTCCCGTGCAAGTGCGTCCCGGACGTACCCGAGGCGGGGACGTCCCTCGCCGCTGACGATGCCCAGGTCCTTGCGGACGGTCACGTCGCCGTAGCCCAGTGCCTTGGCAATGGCCGCGGCGGAAATATACTGTGACTGCGGGCCGGTTTTCAGATAGTTCAGATAGATCGGCAGCCGGCCCAGCGTCGCTTTCGGAATCGATATTTGTTTACAGATACAGCATCCCTTCCTTTCCGGTAACGATCATAGGGAAATCCTGCCGAAGATTCCGTTGGCCTTCTCATATAGAAGCAGCTTTTTCTCTGCTTTTCGCAGGGAAATCTCGTGCGACAGCCGCCCGACATATCGGCCGTCCGCAAAAATCTGCGCGTTGCCGTTTTGTCCCGAGATCCGAATGCTGCATGTGTCCTGCAGAACCAGGCAGTGAGCATCTGAGCCATGTGGACAGATAGGAGTGAGCAGAATTGCACGGCTTTCTGAATCCAGGATCGGCCCCCCGGCGGAAAGACTGTATCCGGTCGAGCCTGTCGGCGTGGCGAGGATAAGCCCGTCTCCACGCAGGTGGAGCTCGTCTGTTTTCCGGATTCGTACCGAGAGCTCCACCGTCTGGCCGAAATTCTCCTTGGCGATGACCACATCGTTCAGCGCCAGTAGCCTTTTTCCCTTCATCTGCAGAGTAAGCAAGCTCCTGTAGGATAACCGGCAGGACGAAAAGCTTTCAGAAAATCGGCTCAGCCCGCGATAATCCATGGCGCAGAGAAAACCCAAACGACCGCTGTTGACTCCCAGCAGAGCTTTCCCGCAGGACAAAGCGATTTGCGCGGCCCGCAGGACAGCCCCGTCTCCGCCGAGAGAAACGATCAAATGGCTCTCGGCGGGGCCAAAAAGGCTGCGGCTCTCCGTATGATACAGGCGGCGGCTGTCCTCCAAAGAAACAGCGCAGGAATGTCCGCACGCTTCCAACAGGGAGACGCAGTGTCGCGCCTGCTCAGCCTGCTGCTCGGTAAAGCCGTTTGGGCAAAGGAAGATCTTCATGCTCTATTTGTTCATCAGGTACTCGTCGATGCCCTTGGCGGCGACCTTGCCGGCGCCCATGGCGGAAATGACGGTGGCCGCGCCCGTGACGGCGTCGCCGCCGGCGTAGACGCCCTCGCGGGAGGTCAGGCCGTCCTCGTTGACGATGATGCCGCCGTGCTTGTTGACCTCAAGGCCCTTGGTGGTGGATTTGATCAGGGGGTTCGGGCTGGTGCCGATGGCGATGACCACGGTATCCACATCCAGCACGAACTCGGAGCCGGGGATCGGCACCGGTCTGCGGCGGCCTTTGGCGTCGGGCTCGCCCAGTTCCATCTTGATGCAGCGCAGGCCGGTGACGAAGCCGTTCTTGGGGTCGCGGGGGTTCTCGGGGTTGTTGTAGCCCAGGACCTCCACGGGGTTCTGCAGCAGACGGAAGTCGATGCCCTCCTCGATGGCGTGCTCGACTTCTTCTTTCCGGGCGGGGAGCTCCTCCATGGAGCGGCGGTAGACGATGTACACATGCTCGGCGCCCAGGCGCAGGGCGGTACGGGCCGCGTCCATGGCCACGTTGCCGCCGCCCACCACGGCCACCTTGCCGCCCTTCATGATCGGGGTGACGGGGTCGGCCTTGTAGGCTTTCATCAGATTGGAGCGGGTCAAAAACTCGTTGGCGGAGTAGACGCCCTTATAGCTCTCGCCGGGGATGTTCATAAAGTTGGGCAGGCCCGCGCCGGAGCCCACGAAGACCGCCTCGTAGCCGTCTTCGAACAGCTCGTCGATGGTCAGGGTCTTGCCGATGACCACGTTGGTCTCCACGTCCACGCCGAGGGCCTTGAGGCCCTCGACCTCCTTGGCCACGATGGCCTTGGGCAGACGGAACTCGGGAATGCCGTAGACCAGCACGCCGCCGGCGGTGTGCAGGGCCTCGAAGATGGAGACCTTGTAGCCCTTCCGGGCCAG
>JAFWTG010000024.1 GCA_017519005.1 Oscillospiraceae bacterium
CCCTTTCCTCACCCTGATCCCTGTTCCCGCATCTGACGCGCTGGCAAAAGGACCGTGCCGGGCTCGACACGGTCCTTTTGTTATGCTTCCCCGGCGCTCAGTTGGCGGCCAGGATGGCCTCCACGGCGGCGGGCTCGGGCATGGAGCGGATGGCGCCGCGCTTGGTGGTGACCAGGTAGGCGGCGGCGTTGGCGAAGCGGAGCATATTCCGCAGGCTCTCCTCGCCGCGCGCCTCCACGCCGTGGGCCAGCACGTCGTGCAGGACGCAGGCGCAGAAGGTGTCGCCCGCGCCGGTGGTCTCGATGGTGCCGCCCAGGGTGAAGGAGGGGACGTAGACCGCATGGCCGCAGCAGAAGCTGTAGCTGCCGTCGGCGCCGCAGGTGACGTTCAGGAGCTTGATGTTGGGGTACTTCTCCAGCAGCTTTTTCGCGCCGGCCGCGTAGTCGTATCCGGCGCCCGCATCCTCGGCGGGAAGCAGGAACTCCACCTCGTTGTCCGAGATCTTCAGCACGTCGCACTGGCTGAGGCCCCACTCGATCTGCTCCTTCGCCAGCTCCAGGCTCTCCCAGAGGGGCGGGCGGAGGTTGGGGTCGAAGGAGATCAGCGCGCCGGCGGCCTTCGCCGCGGCCACGGCGGCCTTGGTGGCGGCCCGGACGCCGGGATGGGTCATGGAGAGGGTGCCGAAGTGGAAGATTCTGCAGCCCTGCAGCAGGGCCGGGTCCAGCTCGTCCTCCCGGAGCATCATGTCCGCGCCGGGGTTGCGGTAGAAGGAGAAGTCCCGGTCGCCGCCCGGCAGCCGATGGACCACGGCCAGGGTGGTGTGAACGGCGGGGTCCTCCAGCAGGCCGCGCAGGTCCACGCCCGCGTCGGAAACGACCCGGCGCAGCTGCGCGCCGTACACGTCCCGGCCCACCTTGCCGATGAAGGCGGCCCTGCGGTCCAGCTTCCGGAGCATCGCCAGCACGTTGCAGGGAGCGCCGCCGGGATTGGCCTCCCAGAGAGGATTCCCCTGCTCGCTGAGGCCGGCCTCGGTGAAGTCGATCAGCAGCTCGCCCAGGGCGACAACGTCAAATTCTTTTTTCATAGTCAGTCTCCTTTTTCAGTCTCCGTTTGTTTTGTCAGCCGGGCGGATTGCCCGCGCTGTGGTCTGTCGGTTGCGCGCGAAAACCGCTTTGCCGCCTTACACGCTGAACAGCAGCTCGGCGTAGGTGGGGAAGGGCCAGTCTGCGGCGGTGGTGAGGCCCTCGGCCTCGTCGCAGACGGCGCGCAGGCGGTCCATGGCGGGCAGCAGCCCGTCCCGGATGGCGGAGGCCCGGACCGCAGGGGACACGTGGGCCTCATGCCGGAAGGCGGGGACGTTCAGCGCGTCGGCCAGGGCGTCGGCCAGGGCGTCGATCTCATCGACGATGACGGAGAGCTGCCGCGCCCGCTTGCTCTCAAAGGCGCAGGCCAGCTCCGGGCAGAGGGCCCGCTTGGCGCTGCCGGCGGCGGCCAGCTTGGCCCCGCAGGCGCTGACGGCCGGCAGGATTTCCTGCCGGGCCATGGCGAGCATGGTCCTGGCCTCGATGAGTACGGTCTTGCAGTAGTGGTCCAGCAGGGCCTCGCAGCGGGCGGCAGCCTCGGTCAGGCTGTAGATGCGGTGACGCCGGAAGAGCTCCAGGTTCTTCTCGTCCAGCAGGTGGGGCAGGGCGTCGGCGGTGGTGGGGTAATTGCACAGGCCCCGCCGGCGGGCCTCCTCGGCCCAGGCGTCGTCGTAGCCGTTGCCGTTGAAGATGATGCGGCGGTGAAGGCGGAAGGTCTCCCGGATCAGCTCGTGCAGGGCGGATTCGAAGTTCTCCGCGGCCTCCAGCCGGTCGGCGTAGAGCCGCAGGGACTCCGCCACGGCGGTGTTGAGCATGATGTTGGCGCAGGCGATGGAGTCCGAGGAGCCCACCATGCGGAACTCAAACTTGTTGCCGGTGAAGGCGAAGGGGGAGGTGCGGTTGCGGTCCGTGTTGTCCCGGGCAAAGCGGGGCAGGGCGTCCACGCCCAGCTTCAGGGTGGTCTGGCCGCTGGCGCTGTAGGGCCGCCCGGCCACGATGGCGTCCATGATGGCGGTGAGCTCGTCCCCCAGGAAGATGGAGACGGTGGAGGGCGGC
Organism: Oscillospiraceae bacterium; assembly: GCA_017519005.1. Classification (GTDB taxonomy): domain Bacteria; phylum Bacillota; class Clostridia; order Oscillospirales; family Oscillospiraceae; genus JAFRPC01. The sequence continues at coordinate 2,139 of JAFWTG010000024.1, forward strand.
GCCTCCGACGCGCCCAGGCGGCAGTCGTTGCCCGCCGTGGCGGCGGAGATCCGCAGCAGGTCCTGGTAGTCGTCCACGGCCTGAATGACGGCGCAGAGGAAGAGCAGGAACTGGGCGTTTTCGTAGGGCGTGTCGCCGGGGGAGAGCAGATTGACCCCGGCGTCGGTGGAGATGGACCAGTTGTTGTGCTTGCCGGAGCCGTTGACGCCGGCGAAGGGCTTCTCGTGGAGCAGGCAGACCAGACCGTGCCGCAGGGCCGTCCTGCGCATCATCTCCATCATCAGCTGGTTCTGATCCACGGCCAGGTTGGCGGTGGTGTAGACCGGGGCCAGCTCGTGCTGGGAGGGGGCCACCTCGTTGTGCTCGGTCTTGGCCGGGATGCCCAGCTTCCAGAGCTCCCGGTCCAGCTCCTCCATAAAGGCCGCCACCCGGGGCTTGATGGAGCCGTAGTAGTGGTCGTCCAGCTCCTGGCCCTTGGGGGGCGGCGCGCCGAAGAGGGTGCGCCCCGTGAAGATCAGGTCCTTCCGCTTCTGATAGAGGGCTCGGTCGATCAGAAAGTACTCCTGCTCCGCGCCCACGCAGGTCCGCACGCGGCGGACGCTCTTGTTCCCGAAGAGCCGCAGAATGCGCAGGGCCTGGCGGTTAAAGGCGTCCATGGAGCGCAGCAGCGGGGTCTTTTTGTCCAGGGCCTCGCCGCCGTAGGAGCAGAAGGCCGTGGGGATGCAGAGGGTCTTATCCTTCAGGAAGGCGTAGGAGGTGGGGTCCCAGGCGGTGTAGCCTCTGGCCTCGAAGGTGGCCCGCAGACCGCCGGAGGGGAAGGAGGAGCCGTCGGCCTCGCCCCGGATCAGCTCCCGGCCGGAGAACTCGGGGAGGCTTCGCCCGGGAGAGGCGAGAAAGCTCTCGTGCCGCTCGGCGGTGATGCCGGTCATGGGCTGGAACCAGTGGGTAAAATGGGTGGCTCCGTGGTCCAGCGCCCAGGCCTTCATGGCCTCCGCCACGGCCTCGGCCACGTCGGGCCGCAGGGCCCGGCCCTCGTCGATGGTCCGGTGGAGCTTCTGGTAAATCTCCGCCGGAAGCCGTTCCTGCATGACGCGGTCGTCAAAAACCAGACTGCCGAAGCAGTCGAAATCGTGATCCATGCGTTTGCCTCCTGTCCGTACCCGCCGCGGGGCGGGCACAGAAAATATCGTTCTCATTATATAGATTGAATAATTATTTGTCAATGCCGGAAAGCACTTTTCCGTTTTGCATAAAAACACGCGGACAAGCCCGGCCGGATTTATCCACGATTCCCTGCCTCCCCGCCGGGAGCCAGCAGCGCCAGCAGCAGCTCCGCCGTCCGGGGGGCCAGCTCGTCGGGATAGACGTAGCCCTCCGTGTGCAGGGGCGGGGTGTCGCCGCCCGCGCCGACGCCGAAGAAGCAGGCGGGCAGGAAGCGGCCGTAGTGGCCGAAGTCCTCCGACCAGCGGAAGGGCTGCTCCAGATTCCGCCAGGGCAGCCCCCGGGCGCGGCAGCGCCGCTCCAGCTCAGCCTGCAGGGCCTCGTCGTTCACCGTGGCGGGGAAGACGTCCAGCCGCCGGAGCTCGTACCGCAGTCCCTCCGCGGCGGCGATCTCCCGGACGGCCAGGTCCACGCCCCGGTTCAGCGCCTCGAAGGCCTCCGGCCGCTCCGCCCGGAGGGTCGCCCACAGAGCGGCCTCCGACGCCGCCACCCCGAAGGCCCGCTCGCCGCTGCGCAGGCCGACGACGGTGGCCAGGCACATGCAGCCGCGCTCCGCCGCAAGCTCGCGGGCCAACGCCGGCAGCCGCAGGGCCAGCCGGGCCGCGGCGGCGCTGGGATTGACGCCGTTCTCCGGGTAGGCGGCGTGGGCGGGGCTGCCGTGCAGCAGAAGCTCCACCCCGCAGGAGGCGCAGGCGAAGGTCCCGTGCCGGAAGAGCAGGGTCCCCAGGGGCCCGCCGGGGATGTTGTGGCAGCCGATGATCCGGGCGTTCTCCGGGCGCAGCCCCTCCAGCGCGAAGAGCCCGCAGCAGAGCGCGCCGCCGGCGCCGGTTTCCTCCGCCGGCTGGAAGAGCAGAATCACGTTCTGCCCCAGCGTCCGGCCCTCCAGCAGCAGGGCCAGGCCCAGGAGGGCCGCCGTGTGGCCGTCGTGGCCGCAGAGATGCCGGGGCCCCTCCGGCGTGGGGACCGCGTCGTGGTCCGCCCGGACCACCGTGGTGGTCTCCGCGCCCTCGTCGTGCCTGGCGTAGAGCCAGCTTCCCCGGTCGATCACCGTCAGCGTGGTATGCCGCCGCAGAAAGTCCCGGATGCAGGCCCGGGTCCGGCTCTCCTCCCCGGGCAGCTCCGCCAGCTCGTGCAGGGTCTGCCTGGCCTCGACGATTCGCTCCCTGACTGCCTGTTCCATACTCGTTCCTCCTCCCGCGCCGCGCGGATCCGATCTGCCCCCATTGTAGCACGAACGCCGCAAAAACGCAAGCGGGGCCGAAAAGAACCGAATTACCCGGTTCCCCGTTCCCTTTCCTCACCCTGATCCCTGATCCCTGATCGGAGCGGGATGCGGCGGCCGGCAGATTGCCGGCGCTGCAAGCGGGTCTGTTCCCTGTTCCCCGTTCCCTTTCCTCACCCTGATCCCTGATCCCTGATCGGAGCGGGATGCGGCGGCCGGCAGATTGCCGGCGCTACAAGCGGGTCTGTTCCCTGTTCCCCGTTCCCTGTTCCCTTTCCTCACCCTGATCCTTGATCCTTGATCCCTGATCCCTGACATGTTCCCCGTTCCCTGAAAATCCTTGACTTTCTCGGCGGAGCGTGGTATAATTTCCAGGTAAAACTAAAATAATGGAGGCAATCCCATGATCCAGATCACCACGCTCGAGACCCGCAATCTCTGCGAAAGCGCCAAGAACGGCGGCTGCGGCGAGTGCCAGACCTCTTGCCAGTCCGCCTGCAAGACCAGTTGCGGCATCGCGAACCAGAACTGCGAGAACAAGTAAGAGACGCTTACAGCAAAACGCCGCCCGAACAGGCGGCGTTTTGCCTGAATTGGGGTAATTTTATGATCCATCAATACAAACTCAACGGATACAACGTCGTGCTGGACGTCTGCTCCGGCTCCATCCATCTGGTGGACGAGATCGCCTATGAGCTGATCGCGGGCTACGAAAGCGAGGACCGGGCCGCCCTGATCGCCCGGCTGGCGGCGCGCTACGCCGACAGGACCGACGAGGCCGAGCTCAACGAGGCCTATGACCAAATCACCGCCCTGAAGGAGGCCGGAAAGCTCTTCAGCCCCGACAACTACGAGCCCATGGCGGGGGCGCTGAAGGCCAGGACCTCCGGCGTCGTCAAGGCCCTCTGCCTCCACGTGGCCCATACCTGCAATCTCAACTGCTCCTACTGCTTCGCCTCCCAGGGCAAGTACCACGGAGACCGGGCCCTCATGTCCTTCGAGGTGGGCAAGCGGGCGCTGGACTTCCTGGTGGAGCACTCCGGGACCCGGAAAAACCTGGAGGTGGACTTCTTCGGCGGCGAGCCGCTGATGAACTTCCAGGTGGTGAAGGAGCTGGTGGCCTACGCCCGCTCCGTCGAAGCGGAAACCGGCAAGCACTTCCGCTTCACCCTCACCACCAACGGCATGCTGGTGGACGAGGAGGTCATCGACTTCGCCAACCGGGAGTGCCACAACGTGGTGCTCTCCCTGGACGGACGGAAGGAGATCCACGACCGCTTCCGGGTGGACTACGCCGGAAACGGCAGCTGGGAGCGCATCGTCCCGAAATTCCAGCGCTTCGTGGAGGCCCGGGGCGGGAAGGGCTATTATATGCGGGGCACCTTCACCCACGCCAACCCGGACTTCCTGAAGGATATTCAGACCATGCTGGACCTGGGCTTTACGGAGCTCAGCATGGAGCCCGTGGTCTGCGCCCCCGACGACCCCTCGGCCCTCACCGAGGCGGACAAGCCCATCGTCATGCGGCAGTATGAGGAGCTGGCGAAGCTGATGCTGCAGCGGGACCGGGAGGGGCGGCCCTTCACCTTCTACCACTACATGATCGACCTCACCGGCGGCCCCTGCATCTACAAACGGATCTCCGGCTGCGGCTCCGGCACGGAGTACATGGCCGTGACCCCCTGGGGCGACCTCTACCCCTGCCACCAGTTCGTGGGCGAGGAGAAGTTCCGCCTGGGCGACGTCTGGACCGGCGTCACCAACCACGAAATCCAGGAGCAGTTCGCCGCCTGCAACGTCTACGCCCGGGAGGAATGCAAGACCTGCTGGGCCCGGCTCTACTGCTCCGGCGGCTGCGCGGCCAACGCCTACCACGCCACCGGCAGGATTACCGGCACCTACCAATACGGCTGCGAGCTCTTCCGCAAGCGCATGGAATGCGCGCTCATGCTCGCCGCCGCTCGCCAATTGAGAATTGAAAATTAAAAATTGAAAATTGAATGTGTTTTTCAAATTGCAATTTGAAAAACTCCGTAATTATTCGTTATTCGTTATTCGTTATTCATTATTCATTCCATGAACACCCCCATCCATGACTTCGTAAACCGCTACAAAGACCTCCGCCCCGCCCGCTTCCACATGCCGGGCCACAAGGGGCGGGGGCCTTTGGGCTGCGAGGAATGGGACCTCACCGAGATTCCCGGGGCGGATTCCCTGTATGAAGCGTCCGGGGTCATCGCCGAGAGCGAGGCCAACGCCTCCCGGCTCTTCGGCTGCCCCACGTTCTACTCCACGGAGGGCTCCTCCCACTGCATCCGGGCCATGCTGCTGCTGGCAAAACAGCTCCAAACCGTAGGGGGCGGCGTCCCCGACGCCCCGCAGCTTCTGGGATCTGATACGTTCGGGGCGTCGAGGACGCCGCCCCCTACGGAAATTGGGAGGCGCTTTCGCGTGCTGGCGGCGCGGAACGTGCATCGGGCGTTTTTGAGCGCGGCGGCCCTGCTGGACCTGGACGTGGTCTGGCTGCCCCAGGCCGCGGGCTCCTATCTCTCCGCCGCGGTGACGCCGGAGGCGCTGGACGCGGCGCTGGCGGAGAGCGGGGCCCAGGCCGTCTACCTGACCTGCCCCGACTATCTGGGCTTCCTGCCGGATCTGCGGCCCCTGGCCCGGGTCTGCCACGCCCGGGGCGCCCTGCTGCTGGTGGACAACGCCCACGGGGCCTATCTGCGCTTCCTCTCCCCTTCCCGGCACCCCATGGACCTGGGGGCCGACCTCTGCTGCGACTCCGCCCACAAGACCCTGCCGGTGCTGACCGGGGGCGCGTATCTGCACGTAAAGGGAACAGGGAACAGGGAACGGGGAACAGGGGACGAACCGGGCAGCACCGCCCGTAGCGGCGCACAGTGTGCGCCACGGGAACCGGCCCCCGACGAGGCGACAGCGGAGAAAGCCGTGCGGGACGCCCTGGCCCTCTTCGGCTCCAGCTCGCCGTCCTATCTGATTTTGCAGTCCCTGGACCTGGCGAACCCCTGGCTGGAGGCCCTGCCCGAAAAGCTGGCCGCCTTTCTGCCCCGGGTCGAGGCCCTGAAGGCCCGGCTGCGGGCCGCGGGCTGGAAGCTGGTCGGCGACGAGCCCCTGAAGCTGACGATCTGCTGTCATTCCCAGCCTTGCCCTGCGCAAAGTCGAAGGGGCAGCGAGGAATCCGTTCCCTCTGCCGTCGGCTTGAAAGGAGAGGCGGGTCCTTCGGCTGCGCTTCGCTCCGCTCAGGACGACAGGATCGGGGGCGGGCTGGCCCTTGCCGCGGCGCTGGAGCAGGCGGGGATTTTCTGCGAATTCGCGGACCCGGACTATCTGGTGCTTATGCTTTCGCCGCAGAATACGGCGGAGGAGCTGGACCGGCTGGAGCGTGCCCTCACAGGGCGCGAGGCTCTCGTCGCGCCTGTCATTGCCGGAGGCACTGACGCCGCCGGGACGGCGGCGGAGGCCTCCGGGGATGCCTCCCTGTCGGCGGGGCCGAAGGCGGTCTGCAGCCTGCGCGAGGCTCTGCTTTCGCCCTGCGAGCTGGTTCCGGCCGGGGAGAGCCCGGGGCGGGTGCTGGCCCGGCCCGGGGTGAGCTGCCCCCCCGCTGTGCCGATCCTGATGCCGGGCGAGCGCATCGACGAGGCCGCCGCGGCGGCCTTCGCCCGGTACGGAATCCGCACCGTGGCCGTATTGCCCCGGAGGACGACAAACACCGACAGCTGAGCCTGTCGGTGTTTTCCGTTTTCGGGGCGGATTTGGTTTGCGGGAAGCATCGCGGGGGCGGGGGAAGCAAAGCGCATAAAATCGTCGAAGAAGGGCTTTTCCGCGGGAAATCTGTTTACAAGGGCGGCGGGAAATGCTATAATCGTTCCAGAAAAAAAGGGGGAGGCGTCGCTATGCCGGACAGACCGAAAAGCTTTCTGAACACCAGACTGTGGAAGCAGTTTGAGAAAAAAGCAAAAATGGAACGCGAGCTGATTTCGGCGGTGCAGGCGCTCTGCAGCGCCGCGGAGGAGCTTTCCAAAATGATCCCCCGGCTCTTTCCCGATTTCACCCTCCACGACGGAACCCATGCCGCCGGGGTCTGCGAATGGATGGATCAGCTCCTGATGAAGCTGCGCGATAAAGCCAGCGCCGAGGAGCTGGCCGTTCTGCTGATGGCCGCCTGCTGCCACGACCTGGGCATGGTCGTCCGGGAGAAGGAGGAGGCGGCGCTCCTCCGGGAGGCGGAATCCGGGACCTGCCCGGAGTGGGAGAGCTTTTTCCGCCGTCGGCCGCAGGACCGGGAGCGGCTGAACGGCGACGAACGGCAGCGCCGTTCCCTGCTGCGCAGTTACGTGCGGGAGACCCATCATCTCCGCCTGCGGGAGCTGTTCCCCCGGGAGCTCTCCGCGGAGTGGGACCGGGTGAAGGACAGGGTCTCCCTGACCCTGGACGAGTTCTGCGCGCTCTGTGAGAGCCACGGGAGCTCGCTGAGCTATCTGGAAAGTCCCGCGGAGGAGCTGGATCTGAACCTCTGCGCGGTACTGCTGCGGCTGGCAGACGCCCTGGATTACGACGCGGCCCGGGCCCCGGCGATCCTGTGCCGCTTCCTGGGTCTGGACAAGGCGGAGGATTTGCCCGCGGAGGAGCTGGAAAAGCAGATCTCCTCCGAGGAATGGAAAAAGAATCGGGCCGGCCGCTTTATCCGGTCCACGCAGGCCCAGCTGCGCTACGCGGCGGACTGCTGGGAGCCGCGGCTGGAGGTGGAGCTCACGGAATACTGCGACTGGCTGAAGAAGGAGCTGGAGACCTGCTGCCGGCATCTGGAGGAGCACAGCCGCAGATGGTGCGGAAGCAGCAATCCCGTCCCCCTGCTGCTGGACGTCAAATTCACGCGGAAGAACTACGCCTCAGCAAAGTTCCGCCTGAAGCTGGACCAGGACGGCGTGCTGAAGCTGCTCTCCGGCAACGAGCTCTACGACGACAATACCGTCTTCGTCCGGGAGCTGCTGCAGAACGCCATCGACGCCGTGCTGGCCCGGCGGGCCTGCGATCCGGGCTTCGGGGAGAACGACGGCAGGATCACGGTGGACGTCTGGACCGACGAACGATATTGCTGGTTCCGGATTCAGGACGACGGCATCGGCATGAATCAGGAGGCGATCGAGCAGTATTTTCTGAACGTGGGCCACTCTTATTACAGCGACGAGAACGGGCTGAAGCGGGATCTGCTGCTCTCCAAAAAGGATACGAGCTTTCAGCCGATCAGCCGCTTCGGCATCGGGATTCTCTCCTGCTTCATGGGCGGCGGAAACCACAACCGGCTGGAGGTATCCACCCGGCGCTGGTCGGAGCCCGGCGCGGCGAAGAATCCGGCGCTCCGCCTGGACGTGACGGGCCTCCACGGCTACTACTTCCTGACGGAGCTCTCCCGGGAGACCCCCGGCGAGCCCATGCACGGCCCCGGGGGTCCGGAACGGGAGGCCTATCTGCGCGAGGTGGGCACCACCGTCAGCGTCTGCATCGACCTGCTGGAGCTGGGCGCGATCGACTTCCCCGCGCTGCTGGACAAGTATATCCGCTTCCCGGACGTGCCGATCCATTTCGAGGACCGCGTCAGCGGGACGGCGCGGGACTATCCCACCCGGGGCGCGCTGGAGGCGCTGCTGGACCGGCTCAACCCGGAATTTGCGGCCGCGGGGGAGGCGAGGGTTTATCGCTTTCCAATGCCGGAGGAGGCTTTTCAGAGCCTGCAAGCGGCGCTGCCGGATGCGGACTGGTCCGGAGCGCACCGCCCCTGCCTGACCCGTACCTACTATCCGCTCCGCCGGATGAGCGGAACGAAGGAGCTGAGCGGGGCGCTGATCCGCATCGACGAAGATGAACAATGGATCAGCTGCCCCCTGGACGCTCTGCTTGCGCGGCTGGACGACGGCTCCGAAGCATGGGCGGAGCTGAAACGCCGGGCAAAGGCAAACGACTTGTATGCGGAGATAACCCTGCGCTTCCGAGAGACAGCCTTTTGCCATTTTCAATACTCAGCAACGATAGAAAAATTACCGGTTCGAAATAAGATACTGTCTTGGGACGATGTGCAGCGCATCGACTCCCAACTCGGAGCGCGCCTCGGTCCGATCGAGACGCGCTGCGGCTGCCGGCTCGCGGAAGAGGAGGCCGCGCTGCGGAGGCTCATAGATGAATGGGGGGGCGTCGTCTCCGCTTACAACGGGATCCGGGCGGACCTGGATCGAGTTGATGGGCGCGTCGGCGTGCTCCTTCTGTCCGGAGCCTGTCGGCCGGAGGTGGGGCTGGCCCGGGAGGGGATCAAGTCGCTCCCCTTTGACGCGGCCTGCAAACTCGCGCTGCTTTTGCGGCGCTGCGGGGTGTACGATTCTCCCTACGGGCCAAAGCGCTTACGGGCGAGACCGGCCTCGGACTTTTTCGCCTATCTGGACGCGCACCGGGAAGCGGCGGACGCGCTTCTGCGCTTTGCGGGCGTGCCGGGCCAGGGGGAGCAGCTGAGGCTTCCATTCGATCCCGAGAATATGCTGGACCAATTAACGGCGGCGGCGCTGAAGCAGGCGGGCTACGTGCTTTTGAGGCCGGATAAAGAAGGCTCTCGAAAACTCACGCTTTTGCTGACGAAGGACAAGGACGACGGCTTCGACGCTGAAGGCTGCTTCCCCGCCTGGCTTTTCTGCCGCGCAGCCGGCGCCGACGAATTTGCCGTAGGAGGAAGACGCTCTTGGTTAGGGGATACGAATTATTCCTGTTTGTCCCGTTCGCACCCCTTTTCCGTGTGGCTGATCGGGAACCGGGAACGGCTCCGGGCGGAGGCGCCCGCCGCTTATGACCGGCTCCTGGACGGACTCACCGGCGGCGAAGCTCCGCAGGATAAGGCAAAGCGCCTCAACGACGAGCTGGACCGGCTGCGGGCCCTCTCCGGCAATCCCTTCCGGGTGCCGCCCGGGCTGCGGATCCGTCCGGAAGAGATCAAGACGTATAATTGATCAATCACCGGGAGGCTTTCGCGGAAGCAGATCCTTGCCGATTGGCAAAGCGGCCCGGCAGCGATTGCATCCGCCTGCTGAGACGGCGGCGGGCCGGGGGAACGGGTCCTTCGACTCCGCTTCGCTCCGCTCAGGACGACAGGACCGGAGGCGGGCCGGCATCGGCCGCCGACAAGCCGCCGAAGCGGACGATCCTCTGTCATAACGACAAACACCGACAGCCTCAACTGTCGGTGTTTTCCGTTTTCCGGGAACGAGTTGCGGGCGGGGTATCCGTGGCGAGCAATGCTCGCCGCTGCAGGCGGGGTGCGGCGGACGGCAAAGTGCCGCCCCTACGGGCGGGTCTGTTCCCTGTTGCCTCGTCCGTACGGGAGGCAGGCCGGCAGATTGCCGGCGCTACAGGCGGGTCTCACCCTAATCCTTAATTCTTAATTCTTAATCCTTAATCCTTAATCCTTAATCCCTAATCCCTCGTCCGGGCGGGTCCGGGCGCCTTTTACTTCCGGCTGGGGCCGAAGCCGAGCTCCGGGGGACGCTCCTCCTATCGTATGTTTCTGTCTGCAGGATAGCATGGAGGCCGTACAAATTCATCACAAAATTCTGTAAAAATATACGCTTTCGGAAACTTCTTATTTACCTATTGACAAAGTAGGTTAGTAGGTATATAATAAGCCAGCAAAGAACAGATACCTACAGGAGGACCCCAAATGAGAACCATCTACGCTGACAACGCGGCGACCACCCGGATGAGCCAGACGGCGATCCGGGCCATGCTGCCCTATATGGACCAGATCTACGGCAACCCCTCCAGCCTGCACTCCGTGGGTCAGGCGGCCATGGAGGCCCTGACCGACGCCCGGACCCGGGTGGCGGCGGCCCTGGGCGCGGCCAGCGCCCGGGAGATCACCTTCACCTCCGGCGGCTCCGAGGCCGACAACCAGGCCATCCGCTCCGTGGCGGCCTGGGGCAGGCGGAAGGGCAAGACCCACATCATCTCCACGGCCTTCGAGCACCACGCGGTGCTGCACACCCTGAAGAAGCTGGAAAAGGAGGGCTTCACCGTCACCTATCTGGACGTCCATGAGAACGGTCTCGTGACGCCGGAGCAGGTGGAGGCCGCCATCACCCCCGAGACCTGCCTGGTCACGATCATGTACGCCAACAACGAGATCGGCACCATCCAGCCCATCCGGGAAATCGGGGCCGTCTGCCGGAAGGCAGGCGTCCTCTTCCACACCGACGCGGTGCAGGCCGTGGGTCACGTCCCCGTCAACGTGCAGGAAGACAATATCGATCTGCTCTCCCTCTCGGCCCACAAGTTCCACGGCCCCAAGGGCGTGGGCGTGCTCTACGCCAAGCGGGGCGTCATCCTCTCCAACCTGATCGAGGGCGGCGCCCAGGAGCGGGGCAAGCGGGGCGGTACCGAAAACCTTGCCGGTATCTGTGGCATGGCGGCAGCCATGAAGGAGGCCTGCGACCACATCGATGAGAATATGCCTAGGGTTGCGGCTATGCGGGA
>JAFWTG010000025.1 GCA_017519005.1 Oscillospiraceae bacterium
AACCTTTAATCTGTTCCGGCAGGAATTGTGCCATACTTCGTTGTCGTCCTTGCCGGGCGTCAAGCCCGCCTGCGTCCTCCGCCTCGTCTGGCGCAATTCCTGCACGAAACATTCTTCAATCTTTCTATGGGAGTTCAGTATTATTCGCCCATTTCTGCTCCCCGAAAACGCTGCTTTTTCATGTGCTGCGGCAGCTGCTTTGGCTTTGGCGCCGTACTCGGATTGTATGAATATTGACTGTTTTGTATATTTTCCCTTGACAGGAAGCGTCCAGGGATGTAGAATGATGCTGCAGCAAGCGCAAGCCCATCCGTACGCTGTATCATGAAACAAAACAGGAAAAGGAGGATCCTAGCATGAGAAAGCTGATCTGCATCGTTCTGGTTCTTTTGCTGCTTCTGGGCGTCACCGCGTGCGGCGCTTCGAATCCGTCCCCGAGCCAGACCCAGGCCGCGCCTTCCCAGACTCCCAGCACGGCTGCGCCAGCCCCTGAGACCGAAGCGACCGACGAAGCGTTTGCTCCGGACACCGAGGGGCCCGCCCCCGACACAGCGGAGCCCGCCCCCGATACCCAAGTGCCTGACCCGGACGAGAAGCCCTTCCCCACGCTGCCCCCGGTGAGCGAAGACTTCCCGGAAGGCGTCACCGTCATGACGCTGGGCTTCCAGTGGACGGAGGTCTTCCCGGAGTTTGAGGAAGAGAATTCGAAATTCTTAAACATGGACGAAGACGAGGCTCGTGAGTGGTACGCGGAAAACGGCGCCCACTACTACTTTGTCAACGAAGCGGGAGACGCCCTGGACGTCAATCCCTTTGGACCCGACGCCAGCGAAGTCACCAGCATGGAGTATGAAATCGTCCGGGAAACCACCGGCCTGGAGCCCTGGGTGCTCTATGAGGTTCCCTACAGCCGGGAAATCAGCTTCCGCCCCACGCGGAACGTCCGTCCCAGCAGCATCTCCGTACAGTGGGACGACAGCATGGTGGAGCTGTGGGTCGCCAACGCCAAAGACGTGCAGCTCACGACGGCCGGCGTCTATATGGACGACACGGACGACGCCGGGGAGTCGGACGGACCCATGGCCTTTGAGCTCAAGTTCATCCTCAGCTATGGAGATATAGGACAGCGCTGGCTCACGGCAAGCGCGCCGGACAGCGAAGCTTTCCTGCTGACCCGGGATGGCAATTATATCACCGTCACCTGCAAGGGAGAATGCGCCGTCAACATCACCGACCGAACCGACGGCAAGGCGGACGTCCTGCTGGATACCAGAGTGCCTGCCGGAGAAACCTGGTACGTGCTGGATCTGACTGCCGCTGAGCTGACGACGGGCTACGAAGAGTAATCTGCGCGGGCAGCTCCGTCCGCAGACGTTTCAGGAAATTACAACAGATGCAACGAGCTCCGTCCTCCGGGTTCTCCCGGGGACGGAGCTCCTTTTTGCTATTTGACCCCGCCGTAGCGGCGGCTGCGACGGTTGTAGGCCTCGATGGCCAGGTCCAGGTCCCTTGGGCCGAAGTCCGGCCAGAGCGTGTCGGTGAAGTAGTACTCCGCGTAGGCGCTCTGCCAGAGCAGAAAGTTGGAGATCCGCTCCTCGCCGCTGGGGCGGATGATCAGGTCCGGGTCCGGGACGCCGGCAGAATACAGAAGATTGGAAAACAGGTCCTCCGTCAGCTCCTCGGGCCTGGCCTCCCCCGCCGCGCACTTGGCTGCGAAGGCCCGGGCCGCCCGCAGGATTTCATCCCGCCCCCCGTAATTCAGGCAGAAGTTCACCTGGACGCCGTCGTACTGCTTCGACTTCTCCGCCGTCTCCGCCGCCTCAGCCTGGAGCATGGGCGACAGTCTGGACAGGTCCCCGAAGAAGCAGAAGCGGACCCGGTTCTTGTCCATGTCGCGGATCAGCTCCCGGAGGTACTTTTCCAGCAGCTCCATAATGGTGTTGACCTCCTCCTCGGAGCGCTTCCAGTTTTCCGTGGAAAAGGCGTAGACCGTCAGATATTTCAGTCCGATGGATTTGGCGTAGTTGGCGATGGTGCGGAAGGCCTCCGCGCCAACCTTGTGCCCCGCCGTCCGGGGCAGGCCCCGCTTCTTGGCCCAGCGGCCATTGCCGTCCATGATGATGGCGATATGGGTGGGAACGTTCATCGGAACGGGCTCGGTTTTTTTACTGAAAATAGGCATAGCAGGTCCCTCTTTCGTTGGATGATTCGGATTTGCAGGGCTCTCGCCGCAGAGGCCGGCGTCCTCGACGGCCCGCAGGTATCAGATAACGAGAGGTTCGGGGCGTCGAGGACGCCGCCCCCTACGGCCTTACAAATCACGATTTTTCTGTCAATCGGCGGGGAGGTACGGCGCGACGACCCCGGCCCAGGGGCCGTAGGCGGTGAAATTCAGGTGGATGCCGTCGCGGGTGAGGGCGGGGTCCAGGACGCCGTCCTGTTGGTAGGCAGCCCAGAGATCCGCCCAGGCGCAGCCCTTCTCCCCCGCCAGGCGCTTCAGCCCGGCGTTGAAGCGGCGGACGGCCTCGTTTTCCGCGCCGTCAGGGTCCAACTCCGCGCCCACGGGGAGGACGGACTGGACCACGATCCGGGTCCGGGGACAGGCGCTTTTCAAGGCATCCAGCAGCCGGACGTATTGGCTGAGGCATTCCTCCGCGTTGTCGGGCCGCAGGGAATTGATCCCGCCCAGGAGGAACACCCGTGCGGGGTTTTCGGCCTTGACCTCCGGCACCCGGCGGAGCAGGTCTCCGAGGGTGTCCCCGTAGACGCCGAGATTTACCACCTGCAGTGCCGGGAAGAGCTCGTCAAAATTACCGTCGCAGGTGATGGAGTCGCCGAAGAACACGGCGTCGCAGGCAAAGTCGGTTTCAGTCGTCGGCATGGCGGAGACCTCCGTGGCAGGATGAAAGCTCGCTGGAGCGGCACAGGCGGAGAGCAGCACGCAGAGCAGCAGACATATCCGGATTCTGTATTTCATAAGCGCGTTCTCCTTCGACGGGCGGCGGACGGAAGGGCTCTGTCGTCGGAAGGACCCCTCCACCGGCCTTGAGGCCGGTCCCCCTCCCCTGCTTGCAGGGGAGGTTTGTCTGATCCCTGATGCCTCGTTCGTGCGGGGCAAAGGGCCGGCAGATTGCCGGCGCTACAGGCGGGTCTGATGCCTGATGCCTGATCCCTGATGCCTTGTTCGTGCAGGGCAAAGGGCCGGCAGATTGTCGGCGCTACAGGCGGGGTACAGCGTAACGGGAGAAGGGCCGATGCGGGCATACTTCGTGACTCTTCGAGTTCGGCCCCTACAGGCGAGCCTGTTCCCGGTTCCCCGTTCCCTGTTCCCTGAAAAAGCGGGCCTTGCGGCCCGCTTTTTTACAGCTCCATGAGCTCCTTTTCCTTGACGGCGCAGGCCTCGTCCACCTTCTTGATGTACTTGTCGGTGAGCTCCTGCAGATCCTGCTCGGCGTTCTTCTGGTCGTCCTCGGTGATCTCCGTGTTCTTCTTCAGCTTCTTGATGTAGTCCATGGCGTCCCGGCGCACGTTGCGGAGGGCCACCTTGCCGCCCTCGCCCAGGTTCTTGACCTGCTTGGTGAGGTCGCGGCGGCGCTCCTCGGTGAGCTGGGGGAAGACCAGCCGGATCACGCGGCCGTCGTTCTGGGGATTGATGCCCAGGTCGGAGGCCTGGATGGCCTTCTCGATGGGCTTCAGCAGGCTGGCGTCCCAGGGCTGGATCATCAGGGTCCGGGCGTCCGGCGAGCTGACGTTGCCCACCTGGCCGATGGGGGTCTCCTGGCCGTAGTAGGGCACGGTGATCCGATCCAGCAGCCGGGCGTTGGGCCGTCCGGTACGGATACCGCCGAAGTCCTCCTGCAGCACCTCCAGGGTTCGGTCCATCTTTCTGGTGAACTCGTCAAAATTCACCGCCGGCTTGCTGTCGCCTCTCTGGGGAGCGGCCTGGTTTTTATTGTTGTTTTTCTTGTTGTTCTTTTCTTCCTTCTTTGCCATTGTATATTCCTCCTTTTCGTTATTCTTCCACGAGGGTGCCGATCTGTTCGCCGGTGACGACCCGGTAGATGTTCTCGGGGTCCTTCAGGGCGAAGACGACCACGGGCACGTGATTGTCCATGGCCAGGCTGGTGGCGGTGGAGTCCATGACCCCCAGGCGGCGGGCCAGGACCTCGTCGTAGCTGATGCGGTCAAAGCGGGTGGCCGTCGGGTCCTTCAGCGGGTCGGCGCTGTAGACGCCGTCGATGTTCTTCGCCAGCAGGATGGCGTCCGCGTCGATCTCCACGGCCTTCAGAACCGCGCCGGTATCGGTGGAGAAATAGGGGTTACCGGTGCCGCAGCCGAAGATCACCACGCGGCCCTTCTCCAGGTGGCGGATGGCCTTGTCGCGCACGTAGGGCTCCGCGATGCGGGGCATGTCGATGGCCGTCATGACCCGGGCCGGGACTCCGTGCTGCTCCAGCGCGTCGCAGACCGCCAGGGCGTTCATGGCCGTGGCCAGCATGCCCATGTGGTCCGCCCGGACCCGCTGCATCCGGTCGCCGCCGTCCTTCAGACCGCGCCAGAAGTTGCCGCCGCCCACGACGACGCCGATCTGCACCCCGGCCTCGACGCAGCGCTTCACGACCTCGCAGACCCGGCCGATCACGCCGAAGTCCAGGCCCCGGTGGGCGTCGCCCGCCAGCGCCTCGCCGCTGATCTTCAGCAGCACCCGCTTGTATTGGATCTCGTTTGCCAAGAGAAACACTCCTTTGTTTTTCATTCTCATATATTTTACTGTATTTCTTTTCAATTGACAACAGTAATTTTACGGAATTGGGAGAAATTTTTCGGGGCGCGGAATAATTCTTGCATTCCAGGAACATGTGTTATATAATAGAGAAAATTTTTCGAGAGGACTGAGATTATGGAAGAAGAACTGAAAAGCTTTGAATCCAAAAACTTTATCCACGCCTTCGTGGAGGAGGATATCGCCGAAGGCGGACAGTTCGCCGGCATGACGGTCCACACCCGCTTCCCGCCCGAGCCCAACGGCTATCTGCACATCGGTCACTGCAAGGCTCTGGTCATCGACTTCGGCACCGCCGAGCGCTTCGGCGGCCTGTGCAACCTCCGCATGGACGACACCAACCCCGCCAAGGAGGACACCGAGTTCGTGGAGGCCATCCAGGAGGACATCCACTGGCTGGGCTTCGACTGGGGCGACCGCTTCTTCTACGGCAGCGACTACTTTGAAAAGACCTATGAGTACGCCGTGGAGCTGATTAAGAAGGGCCTGGCCTACGTCTGCGAGCTCTCCCCCGAGGAGTTCAAGGCCAACCGGGGCGATATCGGCGTGCCCGCCGTCTCCCCCTACCGGGATCGGCCCATCGAGGAGAACCTGGACCTCTTCCGGCGCATGCGGGCCGGCGAGTTCCCCGAGCTTCTTCCAGGGCCATCTGGGCAATCTTCGGAGGGCGTATGTCCGAACCGGGAGAAAAAACCGGAATCCCCAGCTT
>JAFWTG010000026.1 GCA_017519005.1 Oscillospiraceae bacterium
CGAACCCACCTGCACCGAGCAGGGCGAAAAGACACGCGAGTGCTCCCGCTGCGATTACTTTGAGACCGAACCCGTGGACGCTCTGGGTCACGACTACCAGATCTTCCAGGTCATCGAGCCTACCTGCACCGAGGGCGGCAAGACCATCTTCAAGTGCTCCCGCTGTGAGGACTCCTACGAGGGCAACTACACCGAGGCCCTGGGCCACGACATGGGCGAATGGACCGTGACGACTCCCGCCACCTGCACTGAGGACGGCGTGGAGACCCGCAGCTGTGCCCGCTGCGGCGAGACCGAGACCCGCGTGATCGAGCACAGCGGCCACCAGCCCGGCGAGCCCGTCCAGGAAAATTACCAGGCTCCCACGGCCGCGGAGGATGGCGGCTACGACACCGTGGTCTACTGCCTCCGCTGCGGCGCTGAGCTCGACCGTCAGCACACCCTGCTCCCCGCCACCGGTCCCGAGCTGTCCGACGGCTTCTATCTTATCGGGCCTGATTGGTCCGCCAACGACCTCGACGGCGCAGATCGTTTCACCGAGAACGGAGAGAGCCAGGGCGAGTACCTTCTGCACACCAGCCTGGAAGCCGGCGAACGCTTTAAGGTGGTCAAGCTGGAGAACCGGGCCATCACTGCCTGGTATCCCGAGGGCGAGGGCAACGAGTACGTCGTGGATCCTGCCCACTCCGGCATCGCCGTCATCTACTTCCGCGAGAGCTGGAACGAGGCCTGGGCCTCCTTCGGCGGCTACTTCTACGTGGAGCATATCCACAGCTGGACCGTCCGGGGCGACAAGATCGTCTGCGAGCACTGCGGACAGGAGATGCAGCTGAACGACGGCCTGTTCGGACTGAACGGCAGCGTCTACTATGCGCTCAACGGCAGCCTGCAGAGCGGCTGGCAGCAAATTGAGGGAGACTGGTACTACTTCGACGAGACCAGCATGGCCGGCATGAACGGAAGCTGGAAGAACAGCAGCAAGGTCACCTTCCGGTTTGAGAATGGCAAACTGCTGAGCGGCGTCTGGCAGCTCACCAACAACCACTACCGCTACTGGTTCGGCCCGGACTACTACAAGAAGACCGAGGGCACGCCCAAGTATCTGGAGCAGGAGATCGACGGTGATCTGTACCTCTTCAACGTCTATGGCTACCGTGCGGAGGGCGTCACGTTCAACAAGAACGCCGAAGGCACCCTGCTGAAGTGGTTCGACTGCGGCGCTGACGGCAAGGCTGTCAGGCTGAGCGGCCCGCAGATTCTGGAGCACGAGGGCAAGCTTTATTATCTGAACGAGAACGGCGAGACCGTTCCGGATCTTGGTCTTATCCTCTTTGAGGAGTATTACTATTACGCGGTCTATGACGGCAGCCTGAAGCGGAACGGCGACCGGGCCGTGACGGAGGAAAAGGCCAACGGTCTGCTGCCCGCCGGTACGTATCACTTCGACGAAAACGGCCGGATGACCAATCCTCCCGAGCCGCAGCCCGCCGACGGCGTCGGCTCCGACGGCTACTACCGTGAGAACGGTGAGATCGTTCCCGATAAGGGCCTGATCTTCTTCGAGGGCTATTACTATTACGTCATCTATAACGGTCAGATCAAACGGAACGGCGAACGGGCCGTGACGGAGGACAAGACCAACGGTCTGCTGCCTGCCGGCAAGTATTACTTCGACGAGAACGGCCACATGACCAACGTGCCTGTCCTGGACGGCATCGACGAGGACGGCTACTACAGGGAGAACGGCGTAATTGTCAAGGACAAGGGTCTGGTCTTCGTGGAGGGCTATTACTACTACGTCATCTACAATGGCAAGATCAAGAAAAACGGCGACCGCGTTGTAACGGAGGATAAGACCAACGGCCTGCTTCCGGCCGGCACCTACCACTTCGGCGAGGACGGACGGATGACGAACGTCCCGGTGGAGTTCGGCATAGACGCCGACGGCTACTACCGCGAGAACTTTGAGATCGTGAAGGACGCCGGTATGGTCTGCGTGAACGGCAAGCTCTACTACGTTCTCTACAACGGCAAGGTCAAAAAGAACGATTACCGTGTGGTGACGGCGGACAAGGCCAACGGCCTCGTCGCCCCCGGCAAATACTACTTCGGCGCCGATGGCGCCCTGTGCGATCCTCCCGACAACGGATGATTCCATTCAAGGAAATCCCCATAATTAACTGCCGCAAAAAAGACAAGGTCCCGCCGTTTCGGCGGGATCTTGTCCTTTTTTGGGCTGTGCAATTCAGGCCTGATACTGAACTCCCATAGAAAGATTGAAGAATGGTCCGTGCAGGAATTGCGCCAGACGAGGCGGAGGACGCAGGCGGGCTTGACGCCCGGCAAGGACGACAACGAAGTATGGCACAATTCCTGCCGGAACAGATTAAAGGTTTCTATGGGAGTTCAGTATGATATTACAGCGAATCGGCCCATGCGCGCAAAGAAGCTTCCGAATCCCGGTGTGACAGGCGTTTGCCTTCTAGGACCGTTGCGCCGGGAGCCAGGCGGCGAAAGTTTTCGGCAGTTTCGCCAAGCCCGCTGCCGCCGGAGGTGCAGAATGGAATCAGCGTCTTTCCGGCAAAATCGTACTGCTCCAAAAACGTGTCGATGATGGACGGCTCGCGATACCACCACACCGGGAAGCCTACGAACACGCGATCATACTGACGCAGGTCCGAAAGCCTGGAAGCAATCGCAGGACGGCAGCCGCGGTCGTTCATCTCCAGGGAAGAACGGCTCTTCTTGTCCATCCAGTTCAGATCCGCCCGCGTGTAGGGCTGGGCGGGAACAATCTCGAACAGATCGGCATCCGCGCCGTCAGCCAGCTTCTTTGCGGCCTTCGCGGTGACGCCGCTGGCGCTGAAATAAGCAACCAGGGTTTTCATATTCTATTGCTCCTTTGCTTCAAAATAGTCGTTGATTTCCTTCATCCGTTTGCTCTGCGCAACGCCGAAGGGGCAGCGGCTGTCACAGTGGCCGCAGCCGACGCAGGCGGAGGCATTCAGCGCCAAGCTCCGATAATGCTCGACTGCCAGTGCGTCGCCCATGCGGGCGAGGTCGTAGTATTTGTTGACCAGGCCGACGTCGATGCCCATGGGGCAGGGCTTGCAGTGGTTACAGTAGACGCACTTGCCGCTGGCCTGGGGCGGGGCGAAGCTGCCGATGACGGAATAGTCGCGTTCTTCCTCCCCTGCATTGCAGAAGCCGAGCAGCTTTTTGACCTCTTCCGTGTTGGATGCGCCGGGCAAGACCGTCAGTACGCCGGGCTTGTCGAGACAATACTGAATGCACTGGTACTGCGTCAATGCCTTCCCAAAGGGAGACTGCTTTGCGTCCAGCAGCTGCCCGCCGGAAAAGGGCTTCATCACGGAGATCCCGACGCCCTCCTTTTCACAGCGGCGGTAGATGGCGCTGCGCTCGTCCACGCTTCCGTTGGCGTAATCGCCCTGCCCGTAGTCGTAGGCGGGGTTGACCGAAAACATCAGCATGTCAATGGGCACGTCGTCCATGATTTTCTGGATCACCGCAGGCGTGTGGGAGGATAGTCCCAGATGCTTCACGACTCCCTGCTTTTGGAGAGAAAGCAGATAGTCATATACGCCGTTGCGCTGATAAGTCTCCCAGTCAGAAAGCTCGTCCTGGCAATGAATAAAGCCATAATCAACGTAGTCGGTCCTGAGCTGCTCCAGCTGCCAGGCGACGGAGCGCTTCACGTCCTCCAGCGCCAGGGACCAGCCGTAGGTCCCCTTGGAATAGTCCGCGCCGAAGTGAATCTGAAACAGCACGTTCTTGCGCACCGGCGAAAGGGCCGCGCCCCAGATCGGAAAGGCAGCGCCGTCGCCGGCCGCCAGATCGAAATAGTTGATTCCGCCCTCCACGGCGGTCTCCAGGGCCTTCACGCCCTCCCGCAGCCCGGCCTCGAACAGATAGGCCGAGCCGAAGCCGATCTCGCTGATCCGGTCGCCGGTCCGTTTATTGACTCTGTAATTCATAAACTTTTCTCCGTTTATTGCAGATATTCCCTGTAGAACGCATCCAGCTTGTCGAAGGGGATCGCGTTTTTGCCGCCGCCGTCATAGAGGTCGGTGTGGACCGCGCCGGGGATGATCAGCAGCTCTTTGTTGTCGGTATATTTGTTGTCCCGGACCATATCGGCGTAGGCGTCGCGGCTGAAATAGCAGGAGTGGGCCTTTTCGCCGTGGACGATCAGCACCGCCGAGCGGATCTCGCCAATATACTTCAAAATCGGCTGGTTGATGAAGCTCATGCAGCCGGTCACGTTCCAGCCGCCGTTGGAGTTCAGAGAGCGCTTGTGGTAGCCCCGGGGCGTCTTGTAATAGTCGTAGTAGTCCTTGACGAAGAAGGGCGCGTCCTCCGGCAGGGGATCCACCACGCCGCCGCCCAGCTTGTAGAAGCCATTTTGGTAGTCCTCGACGCGCTGGGCGTTGAGAGCCTTTTTCATCTCATAGCGGGCTTCCTCGCTGTTGGCGCTGTCGAAGTAGCCGTTGGCGTTGACTCTCGCCATGTCGTACATGGTCATGGCGGCGGTGGCCTTGATCCGGGTGTCCAGGGCCGCGGTGTTCAGCGCCATGCCGCCCCAGCCGCAGATGCCGAGGATGCCGACGCGCTCCGGGTCCACCTTGTCCTGAACGGAGAGGAAGTCCACGGCGGCCATAAAGTCCTCGGTGTTGATATCGGGAGAAGCCATATAGCGGGGCTCGCCGCCGGATTCGCCGGTGAAGGAGGGGTCGAAGGCCAACGTCAGATACCCGCGCTCCGCCAGGGTCTGGGCGTAGAGGCCGGAGCACTGCTCCTTGACCGCGCCGAAGGGGCCGCAGACCGCAATGGCGGGCAGCCTGCCCTTGGCGTTTTTCGGGGTGTACAGGTCGGCGGCCAGGGTGATGCCGTAGCGGTTGATAAAGGTAACCTTGCTGTGCTTGACCTTGTCGCTCTTGGGGAAGGTCTTGTCCCAACGCTTTGCGAGCTTGAGTTCCTGTGTCTGCATCATGATATTATCCTCCAATCAAATGATTCTTTTGTGTTTCCCGAATCAGGTAATCCAGCCGGTCAACCCTGCGCTGGCTCTCGTGCAGCTCCTCCATCCGGCTGCAGCGGCATTTCCGAAGCTGCCGCAGCATGGAGGACGCACCCTTTGTCTGATACACGCGAACGGCCTCCTGAATTTCGTCTTCCGTACAGCCGGCGTCATGCAACGTCAATTGAATCTGTTCCAGCGCTTCATCCATAGGACTTGCTCCTTTGTTTTTCCTTCACGGACATCATAGCACATTGACGTCGTTTTTGCAAATGGTTATAATGAATATCATGATATTCATTTTAGGAATAGCATTGCGCTTATGAATCGGAAATCAAGGGGCATCGGAATGCAAGACGACAAAAGACCTGCAAGCAGGAAGGATTCTCCTGTTTGCAGGTCTTTTTCAATCACTTTTTGCTTGCTGGATGCAAACAGCCCTGTCTTTGACTGTACGGTCTGAAATTCCAGCGGGTTGAAGACGGCCTTCTCCGGATTCGGTCTTGCACTAAATTTTTGGCCCTCCTTGATTGGGCTTTGGCTTGCGGACATTGCTCATGCGTTCCCGCTTGCTGACGCGCTCATTCACCTCTTTGAGCTGCTCGTTCCGGGGATTGTTGAGCGCTTCGTAGGCCTCCACTTCTTTCAGCAGCTTCCGGGCATAGTCGATGCGCTTCTGCTCATAGTCGCTCCGGCGCCTCAGCTGGTCGTAGCTCTTCACGCCCTGCTCGGTCATCTTCTTCCGCAGGTAGGTCTCCGTGGCCTCCCGGACCTTTTGCATGGCCTGATCGGCCTTTTCCCGCTGCTCCCGGACCCTGTAATCGGAGCGGTCCAGACGCTCCTTATCCGCGCCGATCTCCGTTTGGATCTTGTCTGCCACAGCCTTGGCGTTCTTGACCGCCCGGACCATGTTTCGGAACTGGTCGGAGCTGCGCAGGAAGGAGGACAGGTCCCGGACCCGGAAGCCAACGACTTTGTTCTCAATGGCCCGGGACATGCCCTGCATGGAATCGGCAATTCCGCCGGCCGTGTACTTCCGATCAACGGTGCCGACTTCCTTCAGGGGATCCGCTTCCCAGCGCCGCGCTTTGGGATCAAAGGGATAACGCTCCCGGTATCGCCCGACGAGCTGTGAATACTTGTCTACCGTTCTGTTGAAAATGTTCCTGGTCGTTTGCGCAATGGTTTTAATATTCAGATTGTTCAGATTCTCGTCCTGCATCACGCAAAGCTTATCGCGGGCTTCATTCACTTCCTTCGTACCGGAAGCCGTTATGCTGCGTTCCCGAAGGGTTTCCTGGAGATCCTTCAGCCGCGTGCATGCAGCCTGAAGCTCCTCGTCCCTCAGTCCGCGTCCCCGGAGCGCAAAGCGCAGCATGTCCGGGCTCAGGCTTTCGACTTTTTTCGCCATGCTCGCACTGATGACCCGCAGATCCTTGGTTCCGTTCAGCTTGTTGTATTTTTTGTTTTCGCCGGGGATGCTGACGCCGAAGGAGGAATCGTTGTCGATGGCCTGAACGCCCGTGAAAACGCCCCTTCTGTCCGCAAAGTAAGTCAAATTCCCGCCATGGCGATCTACGTTGCCGCAGATATAGTCCAGAACCTGCAAATCCGCCAGGGATTTGATGATTCCGGCGGGCGGTCCAAACGGCTGATCGCAGATGTAGCTCAGGTTTTCCTGACCGTCATCGGCGTATAAGTCCATACCCTCGGAGAACTCCATGAAGGTACCCTCCTTCACGTTTCCATCCTCGTCCAGATACTTCATATTCTCAGCGCGGGCCACCAGCTCCGGAACTCCCAGCAGAGACGCCACGGCGCTCATGGCGGTATTGCGATGATCGAGCCGGTCCCCTTCCTTCAGCTGCAGATACGTGGTGTTCACCCGGTTGGAGAGATCCATCGAGAGCAAGCGCAGCCCCTGCTTCAGCTTCGTAAAAGCCTGCGGGTACATCGTCTCAGGGCTGAAGCCCAGCTCGTTCAGCAGATCCTCCGTCTCGTTTTCTTTGTTATGGGAAATCTTCTCCGCCAGATACCCCACCAGCAAATCCTTCGAGGCGTCCTCCGGCTTGACGTGCAGAAGACTTTCTTGTTTTTTGATCAGATACTGCCGGAAACTGGGTATCAGATTGTTGAGCTGCTGTTTCATGCCATCCGCAATATCGTCGTGGTCCATCTCCTCCGCGCTCTTGATATCGTTCGGCCGATACCCGTTTTGGAACAGCGTTTCTCCATATGCTTCCGCCTGCCACGCAAACTGCACTTTGTCGTACTCTTCAGACACGAGTTTGATTACTTTCTCAAACTTCTCCTGGAAGTTTACGTAAGTGGCTTTCGTGAAGACGCCGTCGCGGCGGCTGCCATCCGCGTCCACCACTGTCATGGCAAGCCGGGAGGACTGTGCTCCGCTCAGCCGCTGAAGATCCATTCCCCGGAAGTCAACAATTCGGGTTCTGGCATTCTCCTGAAGCTCCGGGAAGGAGAGCTCGACCTGCTCCGGATCGTAGGCGCCGAGCAGTTCATAATCCTCGAAGAGCATCTGCTGGAGCCTGGTCACTGTATCGGAAACGCCGGTCCCGCGCTTGGGGTTGGCGCCACGGACGTCAGACAGGAAGCTCTCGCCCAATCGGGCGGTGGCTTCGATGGCCTCCCGCAGCTTCGACTTGCCATCCGCGTCCAGAACCTTCGGGATCCCGATCTCTTTATCCGGCTCGGAATAGCTGTTCATCAGCGCGTTGAGCTTCCGCAGCGCGTCGCTGTATTGCAGGTATTTCTGGCCTGCGGTATTGACGTAGCCATTCTCATTCGTCTCCAGGATCGAATTGATCAGGCGTTCCCGCTCCGCAGCGCGGGGATCCCGCGAGGTCTTTTCTGCGCCGTTCGCCGCCTGTGGCGCCTTTTCAGCGGCGGGCTCCGCGATATACATCTCCTCGCGGTAGGAAGCGGCCTCCTCCGTGTAACCCGCGTCCCTGGGGCTCCTGCCGGTGACGGCACAGCGGACGGCGTTTTCCTTTGTGATGCCGAGATCGGTCAGCAGCTTTACAAGCTCCGGGGCAGTCAATCGTTCCCCGCAGAGCTTCTGGTTCAGCTCCTCCATCTGCCTGAGCGCTTCGGGGCTGGATTTGGAGCGCTCCTGCAACGCCTGATAGCCGCGCTGGAAGTCGGTTAAAACTCCGGTGAGATCCGCGGGCGTCATGTGCGACAGATCAACCTCTCTGCCTCCGTATTTTCTGCCGACGCCGGCCTTTGAGGAAAAGAACGGAGACACGTCATAGCTGACGGCCTTGATGTTATGGAACTGACCAATGGAGCTCTCCTGGCCGGGCTGAGAGTTTTCAAAGCCCATCATGATGCTGCCGCAGTGGGTTGGATCGCCCTTTCTCGTTCGCATGTACATGTGGCCGAAGCCGCCCCGGTCGTCGATGCAGTCGGTCCCATTAAAGACTCTTCCCATTCCGCCCGTGGGGACGTTCATGCCAAAGTTGCCGAAGTAGGTGGTCGCCTTTTTATTCAGTTGGAGCGACTTCAGCTGTTTCTTCCAGCGGAGTTGGACCTCTTCAAAGGGTTTGGTCACGTTCCCCTCCGCATCCACCTGACGGCGGTGCATCTCGTGGCTCGCAAAACGGCCTTTGATCATGACGCCCCTGTCCAGAGCGTTTTTCCGCCAGGCGTCATACATGAGATCCTGATGCTTCTGCTCCCCCTGTGGGAGCGTGAAGGCTGTCCGGGCTCCGTGACTGAAAAGCTCGGCGGTGGAGCCGAGATATGGGCGCCTGGTTCCGTTTTCCTCCGTAACGTCCAGACGGCCAAGCTGGGCCATCAGGAGGGATTTGGCGAGAAAGCACTGTTTATCGCTGTTTTCCGACAGCATCCTCTCACCCTGCGCACCGGGATATTTCCGGCGAATTCGTTCCGCCGCCTCCTGCGAAACAGGCTTTAGCGTATCCGCCAGAAGCCGTTCGTTCAGATAGGTATCGTATTCCTTCAGGCGCCCGGCGACACGCTTCCCTTCTTCGTCTACAGCATTTCGTCCGATCAGTCTGGAAAGCGCGTCCCGGAACTCCGGGCGAACCGCCCACTGCTCCAGCTTTTGTTTCAGCGAATCGTCCAGGGGCGGGAACTCCAGCGCCGGGCCGAAGACCTCTGCCAGAGCTTTCCGGCCATAGTACTCTCGCAGAAACTGCGGAACGTGGCTATATTTGCTGACGTCGCCCGCCTTGATTCTCCGGACTGCGTCGTTGATCTGCGCGAGGCTGCTGTTCTTGGTTTGAATGGCCGGGTCCGTGAAGGGCTGCCCGTCGGCAAGCGCGGCCTCGATCCGTCCCACGTCCGCAGCCGTGACGTTCCAGTTGCTGCGCTCCGCGGCAGAGACAGCTCCCGAAATGACGGCGTCGTTTCCCGGCGCAAAGGCAGCGTCTCCGTTCGATCTGCGCTGTTCCAGCTCGATAAATTCCAAAGCAAGATTGTCTAATTGCGTAGGCATCGTATCATTTCCTTTCCAGTTTTATCCATATAGTAGGGCCAGTCGGGTTTGGAGCTTCCGCTGCGGAAGGAACGCAAGCTCAAATTATAGAAAAAAGCACGGAATTCATCCATTTTTGTTCATTCTATCACATTTTTCGATGAATTCCAATCAGAGAATCGTATAACAGCATACCCCGTACCCGAAGCGGATACGGGGTATGCTGTTGCGGCGTCTTCCAGGATTGACGCCGTCTGTACGGGAAAAACGCCTCTGTTTGTCCTCTTACTCGCCCTTGTGTACCACAACCTGGGGGAAGGGGATCTCGAAGCCGTTGGCGTCCAGCAGCAGCTTCACATCCCGGTTCAACGCGCGCTTGGCCTGGAAGAACTTATCCTCGTCTGCCTGCACGGAGAACTTCAGATTGACGCCGCTGTCGGCCAGCTCGTCCACGCCCATATAGCGGATGTCGGTGAGATAGAGCTCGGGATGGTTCAGCTTCGTGCCCGGCAGCTCCTTTTCCATCACCTTCTCCAGCCTCCGCAGGTCCGTATCATAGGACACGGCGCAGATGATGATGACCAGGGAGTTGATGCGGGAACGATTCTGGAAGTTGCGGATGTCGGAGTTGTTCACCACCTTCAGGTTGCCGCCGTCGTCCTCGATGACCGTGGTGCGGACGCCGATGCTGCGGACCGTGCCGCGGACGTCGTCCAGGACGATGATATCGCCCACGCTGTACTGATTCTCGAAGATGATGAATGCGCCGGTGATGATGTCCTCAATGAGACTCTGCGCGCCAAAGCCGATGATCAGGCCGATGATGCCGACGCCGGCCAGGACCGCTCCGGCGTCCACGCCCAGGATGCTCAGGCCCCAGACCACCGCCACGATCACGGACATGTACTTCAGCAACCCGCAGCACATCTCGGTGATCGTATAGCTCCGCTTGCTCCGCTTGCCAATGAGCCGCAGGACGAAGCAGAGAATCCGGTAGAGCAGCCAGACGATGCAAACCGCCAGCACCAGCGTAATGAGCTGCGCCGCAGTGGTTTTGAGATCCTGGTTGAGGATCAGATTGCTGCGCTCCGTGCTGGTAAGCTTGGCCCGCAGGGACTCGGACAGGGGCAGCCATTTGGGGTTGGCGAGCACCAGGGCGATGATCGCCACGATAACGAAGGTTACGTATGCCTTTGCGCCGCGTTTCTTTTGTTTCATGATTCAATCCTCCTCTTTGATCCTGGTTCTTATTCGATTGTGAGAATATCCGTTGTGGCGGTGTATTCCTTGCCGCTGGCGCGGTCCTTGACGTTGATCTGGAACTTACAGCTGATCGCCGCCTCCGGCTTCGGGATCGTGCCGATGTACTGGAAGGAATAGCATTCCGCGTGATCAACGGTAACGTCCTCGGCCGGGTTCTCCGTCACGGAGCTGGTCGACAGCAGATTTCCGCCCTCGTCGTACCAGTAGGCAATCAGCGCGGTGGCGACAAAGTCATAATTGTCCACGTGCGGGTCGCCTGCTCTTGGCCAGAACTCCGCCCAGTATTCCACAACGACCTGCTCGGCATCGGACGCCAGGTAGACCTCGCCGCCGCTGTCAAAGCTGTCCGGCGTCATGGTCACCACAAGCGTTTCACTGACGGTGATGCTCTGGGTCCCGTCGTGGGAGTAGACGCCGGTGAGCGTTACCGTGACGGAACTGGCGTTCTCCGGGATCGTCAGCGGAATCGTGCCGCGGACTACGTCGGAATCGGTGAATTCTCTTTCCGCTTCCTCGCCCACAAGCATGCCGGTGTCGGAGCTCACGCTGGCGTGGACTGTCACCAGGGAGGCGTCGCCTATGGTCAGACGGCAGCTGTAGCTCAGCCGGGCGTCGGCCAGGTCTTCAAAGTCGTTGAGACTGGCGACCAGGGTGCTGAAGGAAGGATCCTGGAAGGGCTGCACGGCCGGCAGATTCACCCGGCTTGATATTTCATGGCTTTCTCCCAGATACTCGTAGCTGCCTCGCAGGATCATATAGTCCGCCGTCTCGCCGGTATCCACGGTGAAGGGGCCGAAGCTGTCGCCGCTCTCGCAGTGCAGGGCGGGCTCGCTGTGGATCAGCACGTCGCTCGCGTTGTAGAATTCGGCGGTAACGTCCAGATAGCCTGCGGACTGATAATAGACGTTGAAGCTGTAGACAACAACGCTGTCCGTACTGCCGCGTTCCGCGGAGCCGCTGAGGCTGGGCTCCTCGAAGAAATCTCCTTCATCCACGGCTTTGACTGCCGTGATCTCACAGCTGACGCCGTCCCGCTCATATGTGCCGATCACTTCCAGGTTGATGGGGTACGGCATGTCGTCTTCGCAGTAAATGCGCCGGTTGCTGAGGGTCTGCGAGGAAGTAACGGTGATTGGGCCGTCGGAGCCGTAGACGTCCGGCTCCATTGCCAGCTCCGCCCGCAGCTCCAGGCTGTCCGCGGAGTTCAGCTCGATCTGCACCGTGTAGACCACGATCCATGCGTCCGGGAACGATCTGTCAAATTCCGCGGAGAGAATATTGATGGTCGGTTCGATGAACGGCGTCGTAATCTCCGCCAAGGCGGTGACGCTTTGCGTGCTTCCGCTGCTCTCATACACGCCGGTAAGAACGAGTTTGGTCGCCGAGCTGAGGTTGGCGTCATTGACCTCCTCCGTGAAGGTTCCGCTGCTGTCCTGCAGAATGACCGGAGCTTCGAGAAGAAGCGTATCGGCGTCGTCGTAGAAGCTGGCTGTGATTTCCATCTCGACGGCGGAGTTCAGCGTGAGCTCATATTCGTAACGCACGCCAGAGTCGGTGTGGACTGCGGAATTGATGATGAGCTCCGGATCTGTAAACGGGTTTTCGATGTCCTCATAGGCCCAGACTTCAAAGCTCTCTTCTTCGATCTCAAAGCTGCCGTACAGCCACAGCGTCAGGTTGCGGTCAAGGGAATCCGGCGCGTCGATTACGCGGTCCGTGATCGACTGGGAGGACTCGATTTCAATGGGGCCGTCAGAGCCAAGGAGCGTATAGTCATCATCATACAGCTCGGCTTTCACGCTGAGCTGCTCCGCATCATTGAGCCGGACGTCCGCGTTGTACAGGATCTTCCGCGGATCGGAGGTATCGCGTTGGACTGCGGTGATGATCAGCTCCGGCACCTGGAAGCGCTCCACAGGCTGGGTGACCGTGAAGGTTTTGGTCTCGCCGTCTTCCGTTTGGTAGCTGCCCGTCAGAATCAGAGTGAGGTCGTCAATTTCATCCAGATCGCCGACCTCCCCAACGCGCAGCTCCGTGGTCTCAGACGCAGTGTGCGTGGTAATTCCGTCTGCAACGAGCTCCTGGGTTTCAGGCACGGGATTCCCGTAAGCGTCCTCGACCATGACCACGCCGGTCACCACTGCGTCAACGTCCAGCTGCGACGCGTCGTTGAGCGTAACGGTGTAGTTGTAAACGATAAGGCTGAACTCGTTCAGCGAAAGGGCGGTCTTGACCTCGACGGTGGGAGCCCGGAAGGGCTCCGGCGGCGCCTCCAGCGTCCGGGATGCCGTGACGGTCTTCGTGGTCCCGTTCTCGGAATAGCTTCCCGTCAGGGTCAGGGTCACAGTCCCCGGCCAGTTGACCCAGTCAAGATCCACACTGTGGCTGGACGAAATTCCGGAGACCGTGTGATCGAAGGGGCCGTCGGCGCCCAGGCTTTCCCCAAGGTCCGAGCTGACCGAAGCGCTGACCTGCATGCTCTCCGCGGAGTTCAGATTCAACTGATAGCTGTACGTGAGCGGAGTCAGGTCGTTTTCCGTCAACGCCATGCTCTCGATGCTGAGGGTCGGCGCCGTGAAGGGCACGGTCAGGGTCTGGGAGGCGGTGACGGTCTTGGAGCTTCCGTTTTCCGTGTAGGTGCCCGTCAGGGTCAGGGTCACGGAGGCCGGCCGCTGGGTCCAGCTCAGGGCTACGGTTCGCGCAGCGGAGGTTCCGGAGCTGCTCTGCGTAAAGGGACCGTCAGTCCCCAGCGAGACGCCGTCAGCCGTGACGGCGGCCCGGATCTGCAGGTTGGCGGCGGAGTTCAGGGTGACCCGCGCGGCATAGCTGAGGGAGTTCGCGTCATCGCCGTTCAGCGCCGCGTTCGCGATGGCAAGCGTCGGGGCCGTGAAGGGCTCCGCCGGTACGGTCAGGGTCTGGGTTGCGGTGACGCTCTTGGCGCTCCCCTTCTCATAATAGGTGCCTGTCAGGGTCAGCGTCACGCTGGCGGGTCTGGTATTCCAGCGCAGGGCCGCGCTGTGCGTGGGCGAATTGCCGGAGTTCGTGTGAGAATAGGGACCGTCCGTTCCAAGGCTGGCGCCGGTGTCGGAGCTGATTGCCGCACGGACCACCAGGGTTTCCGCAGAGTTCAGGGTCACGCGATAGCTGTAGCTGAGGGGCGTCACGTTGGAGCCGTTCAGCGTCGCGCTGACCAAATTCAGCGTGGGGGCTGTGAAGGGCTCCTCGGGGACGTTCAGCTGCTGCATGGCGGTGACGGTCCTCGTAATTCCGTTCTGCGTATAAGTACCGCTAAGGGTCAGGGTCACAGTCCTGGGCCGGGTGGTCCAGCTCAGGGCCGCGCTGCGGTTGGCGGAGGTTCCGGATTGGCTGTGATTGTAGGGACCGCCGCTGCCGATTCTGGCTCCGGTGTTGGAGCTGATTACAGCCTGCACCTGCATGGAGGACGCGGAATTCAGGCTCACCCGATAGCTGTAGTTGAGCTGCTTCGCGTCGGTTCCGCTCAGGGCGGCGTTGGCAATGGTCAGCGTCGGAGGCGTGAAGGTCGGCGCCGCCACCTGCATGGTCCTGCTTGCCGTGACGGTTTTCACGGTACCGTTTTCGGTATAGCTTCCCGTCAGGGTGAGGGTCACGGAGCCGGGCCGGGTATTCCAGCGCAGAACCGCACGCCGGGTAGGCGAGGTCTCGGATTTGCTGTGGCTGTAGGGGCCGTCTGTGCCCAGCTGCTCCCCGTTATCCGCGGTAATCACGGCGCGCACCTGCATGGACTCGGCAGAGTTCAGCAGCACGCGATAGTGATAGTTGAGCGGCGTGATCTCGGAGCCGTTGAGCACCGCGTTGGAGATGGTCAAGGTCGGGGCTGTGAAGGGAAGCTCCGGCACGGCAACGGTCTGGCTGGCGGTAACGGTCTTTTGCTGGCCGTCCTCGAGATAGCTGCCCGTCAGGGTCAGGGTAATTCTGTTGGGTCTGGCCGCCCAGGTCAGAGCGGTCTCCCGCTCCGGGGAGCTCTCCGACGCCGTGTGGAGGAAGGGTCCGTCGTCTGCAAGCACGCTGCCGCTTTCGTCGGTGATCTGCGCCGTGACCTCCAGACTCTCGGCGGAGTTCAGCTGCAGCTCATATTGCCAGCGCAGCGGCGTTCCGTCCGGTGCCTGCAGCTTCGCGTCGGTGACGGTCAGGGTCGGCGCGGTAAAGGTCTGCTCCGGCACCGCGAGGGTCTGGCTGGCTGTCAGCTGCTTCTCCTCGCCGTTTTCGGTGTAGCTCCCCGTCAGGGTCAGGGTGATCTCCGCGGGCCGGTTTTCCCAGCTCAGCGCGGTCTCCCGCTCCGGGGAGCTCTCGGTCCGGCTGTGGCTCCAGGGGCCGTCCGTCCCCAGCAGATTGCCCGCTTCATCCCGGATCTCCGCCGTGACCTCCATGGACTCGGCTTCCCCCAGCGCCGTCTCGTAGCGGTAGCGAATGGGACTGACGTTGGTTCCGTTGAGCTCACAGCTCAGGATGCTGAGCGCCGGGCCGACAGGCGGCTCGGTAGGTACCGTGGTGCTGGGAAGCTGGGTGGGCTCCGTCTGTGGCTGCTCCTCCCGCAGCGGAACCTCCCGCTCTGCGTTCAGCTGGTAGGATTCCCCGTCCCGGTAATAGCTGCCGGAAAGCTCCAGCTTCAGCATGGTCAGGCCCACCGGATGGGAGACGCTCATGGTCCTCTGCTCGGACACGCCGCTGATTTCGTGATAATACGGTCCGGCGGTTCCGAGAATCTCGCCGCCCTCGGTGCGGGCCGTGACGTACACGTCCACCGCGTCGGCGTCGTTCAGCTGAACGTCGTAGCTATAGAACAGCTCGTCCGGATTCTCGGGGCTCTGTTCCGCAGAGACGATTTCCAGAGTCGGCGGCAAGAAGCTCTCCGCCGCCCGGCTCTCCTCTCCGTCGCTTACCATCAGGGCCAGCACAGCAACCACAGCAGCCGCGGCGGTCCAGAAGTACCGTTTGAGATTGTTGATGCGGGAGGCGCGCTTGGCGCTGTTCAGCCCGGCGGCTCCCTTCAGCGCGCCGTAGCTTTTCCCGCTTCGTACCTTTGCATAGAGGGGCATGATCTCGGGGTATCGGTTGTCTACTTCATACATCTCGATTCTCAGCCTCCTTTCGTCGGCTTGCGGTGCGGTCCGCGCCTGCGGATCTGATCGTGTCTGAAATAATCTCTTGCTGTGTTCCTTTATCGTATTATTACACACAATTCGACGAATATCAAGTGTTAATATGGGGTTTTTCGGTGCTTTTTCTTTGAAAGAAAATTCATCCGGGGCTCACTGCCGGGTTTGTCCGCCCGCCGAGGGTCCGCGGTATTCCAGACAGAGCATGGTCAGATCGTCGAACTGCTCCGCGCTGCCCACAAAGGCATTCACCGCGCTGTGTACCCGCTCCAGATCGGTTCTGGGATCGCCGCCGTTCTGATTCAGCGCCTTCAAGGTCCGGTCCAGTCCAAAGAGCTCGTTTTGCGCGTCGGTGGCCTCCGGAACGCCGTCCGTGTAGACGAAGAGCCGGGCGCCGGGCCGCAGCGTGAGCTCGTAGTCCCTGTACTTCATGCCGTCCATGCCGCCGATGATAAAGCCGTGCTTATCCTTGTAGACGGCAAAGCCGCTCTCGGACTGCTTCAGCAGCGGGTATTCGTGGCCCCCGTTGGCGGCGGTGAGCCTGCCGGTGGAAATCTCCAGAATGCCCATCCAGACCGTGACGAACATCTGCTCCGGGTTGTTGGAGCAGATCTGGTGATTGACCGCCTCCAGCACCCCCGCGGGACTAAGCCCCGTCATGGCGTAATTCTTGAACAGAATCTTGGACACCATCATGAACAGCGCCGCCGGAACGCCCTTGCCGGAAACGTCCGCAATCACCAGGGCCAGGTGATCGTCGTCCAGCAGGAAGAAGTCGTAGAAGTCGCCGCCCACCTCCTTGGCGGGGTTCATGGAGGCGTACACGTCAAACTCCGTCCGGTCCGGGAAGGCCGGGAAGCTGCTGGGCAGCATGTGGGCCTGGATCCTGGTGGCCAGGTCAAGCTCCATGCTGATGCGCTCCTTCTCGGCGTTCATCCGGGTCAGATTCTCCGCGTTGTCGATGATACGGGTCTGCATGGAGCGGATTTCCCGGTACAGATCTCCGATCTCGTCCGTGGATCGGATGGGCAGATTCACCACGTCCTCCCGGCGATAGCTTCCGTCCCCCGCCGCAAAGGCTGTGGCCGCCGCGGACAGCTGCCGCAGCGGCTTGATGGCCATACGCCGCAGCAGGAAGAGGCTGAGGCCGATGGCCACGGCCACCATCATCGCCACGAAGAGCAGGCTCTGGAACAGGAAGGCCTTCTGCCCCTGCCTGGCGTCGGTGACGTCGCAGCTGTAGATAAGATAGAAGCGCTCGCCTGAGCGATCCACGGGGACAACCCGGAAGAGCTCGTTCCCGGTATCGGTATCCAGGCGGAAATCCTCATGCTTTTTCTGGGCGTGGTAGACGGCCAGGGGCTCCGGCTCCTCTATCGGCTTGCCGAAATCGAGGCCCATGGAAAGCTCGTCAAAGTTGTAGGCTGTGGAGGCCCGAATGACCTCCGTGTACTGCCCCGGCGTCATCTCCGCGATGGCCGCGACGGAATAGATATCCGCCTGCCGGGCCAGATCCTGCAGCGAATAGCTGACGTTGTAATAGTTGGCGGTGGCGCTGTTCGAATAGTCCGCAGTGCTCGGCACGTCGATCTCGTTATATTCCGCCTGCGGAATGAGCCTGTCATAGGCATCCACGATCACGAATCCTGAAAGCCACTCAAAGAGATGCCAATCGTCGTGCTCCTTCAGCGCGATCTGCCGTTTCTCCTCAAAGCCGTCGAGCCGCATGACGCGGATGCACCAGACGATTTTGTCGTACAGGTGCTTATCTTTTTCGACGGCCATCTTTTCAACAAAATTCAGTTTTTCGTAATAGGCCTGGTAGACCGTTCGCGTGTAGGCGTCGTAGCTGCCCTTCGCCAGGACCAGCGAGCCGGTCAGCACGATCAGCGACAGCAAAAGATTCAGCTTGAACGCCAGCGACATGCGTTTCCGTTTCATCCGCAGTTCTCCTTCTCGCGCTTGCCGGATGCGCAAAAATATCCATTCTTTTTCGATTATACCATGCTTCCGCCCCCGCGTCAATCGTTGCTGCCCTCAAAATATTCCTCCCCCCTCCAAATATACGCGAAAGAGGAGAATTTTCGCTTCCAACAGAAGACGATGGCCGTTTTCGGAAAAACGGCTTGCCATCTCCCCGCGCCCATGGTATAATTATAATGTTATACGGCGTTATGATCGGAAGCGAAGTATGAACCGCCACACAGAAAAAGAGAGGAGCAACCCATGAACGAGATCACCTTGGAACTGCTGGAGCGATTTCGCGCCCAGGAGGCCGGGCGGAAGGAGCTGAAGACTCTTCAAGCCGCCATGGCCAAGACCGAGCTGAAGGACCTGGCCTTCATACCCGCCGCGGCGGCAAGGCTGAACGGCGACTTCTCCCTGGAGCTGAAGACCCGGGGCGTCACCTGGCAGCAGAAGAGCGGCCGCTGCTGGCTCTACGCGGTGCTGAACATCCTGCGGGAGAAGCTGTCCGAGACCCTGGGGCTGGACAAATTCGAGCTCTCCGCCAACTACCTGTCCTTCTACGACAAGCTGGAGAAGGCCAACAATTTCCTGGAGCTGGTCATTGAGAACGCCCACAAGCCCCTGAACGACCGGATGATGGAGTACGTGCTGGGCGGCGTAGGCGACGGGGGTTATTGGGACATGGCCACGGACCTGGTGGCCAAATACGGCGTGGTCCCCGCCTGGGTCATGCCGGAAACCTGGCAGTCCACCCACACCGAGAAGTTCCTGAAACTGCTCAACAGCCTGCTGCGGAAGGACGCGATGCGGCTGCGGGCCGTGATCGCCGCCGGCGGCGATGCGCAGGCGGAAAAGGAGGCCATGCTGGAGGAGGTCTACCGGATGGCGTGCATCGCCTTCGGGGAGCCCCCGAAGCGCTTTGACTTCGAGTACCGGGATAAAGACGGCGTCTTCCACGCCGAACGGGGCCTGTCCGGCAGGAGCTTCTATGAGAAGTATCTGCCCGACGCCCTGGACGAGTACGTCACCGTCACCAACCATCCCACCCACGGCTTGCCCATGAACCTCTACTACGTGTTTCACTACATGGGGAACATGGCGAACCGGGACGTGATCAACCTGAACCTGAGCGTGGAGGAGATGGAGGAGCTGACGGTCAAACAGCTCCGGGACGGCGAGCCGGTCTGGTTCGGCTGCGACTCCGGCGCTTACGGAGACCGGGAGAAGGGCGTCTGGGACCCGGAGAGCCTGGATTACTCCGGCCTGCTGGGCGGCGTGGACTTCTCCATGTCCAAGGGCGACCGGCTGGAGTCCCACGACAGCTTCGCCACCCACGCCATGATCTTCGTAGGCGTCAACTTCGACGAGGACGGCCGTCCCGACCGCTGGAAGATCGAGAACAGTTGGGGCGAGGAGGTCGGCAAAAAGGGCTACTTCGTGTGCAGCGAACGCTACTTCCGGGATTTCGTCTACGAGGTCATCGTCCGCAAGAAGCATCTGACCGAGGCTCAGCGCGCCCTGCTGGCTGGCGAGCCCCGGCGCATCCAGCCCTGGGAGGGCGACTGGCTCTGATTGACGGTATTTCAAAATATTTTCCAAATTTTCATTTGCGCCTCTGTTTTTGTAATGGTTTTGTACGCCTGATATGATAGATTGATCCCGAAAGAACAGAACGCGCATCAAACATGAATTTGGAGGTTTTGATTATGCCTATTACCATCACCGAGCTCAACAGCGCTACCCCGAGGCGGATTATCAATTCGGGGCCTCGCAAAGACCCAATGCAATCCTATCTCTACGAGAATATCCTGCAGATGCAGGCGCAGCTGAGAAACCTGGACCTTGACGAAACCAAGCCGCTGCTGCAGGCGCTGGAGCGGCTTGAGGACAAGCTTCTGATCGACAAGGGCTTGAAGAAACAGCAGCGCCACCCGGACGAGCCCGCGCTGAACGATCAGCAGGTTGTCGAGTACATACAGAACTTGATTGAAAGCGGACTGACGACCCTCTACGAGACCTGCTTGAGCGAGAAGGCGTCCAAGCCTGTTTCGGATGAAAGCACCCGGAGAACGCTGATGGATCTCAGCGGCCTCCTCAGCGCCGGTCTTGATCTCCATCCTGAATTCCGCGTTGAAACGAAATACTATGACCACAACGCAGTCTATGTGAACATTGGCATGACGGAATCGATGTCAGACCATTTGATCTATAAGAATGAAGACGACGGGCCAGAATTTCAAAACAACAGCTATAAGGCCTACGGGAAGCTGGAGGCGTACAAGCAGCAGGCAGCCCGCTACCATCAGGAAAAGCGTATTCCGAAGGCCGAGCTGATCGACCAGCCTCATATGATTCTTTCTGTGGATGAATATGCGAAGAAACAGACGGAAAAGCTCAAGGATCTCTGCATCAAGATTGCCGCCCACAGGAGAGCTGTGAACGCGCCGCGCAACGATAAGAGCACGCTGATGACCCTGGACAGCAACGCGGCGACCGTGCAGAAGTGGGAGGAAAAGCTGAAGCATTCCACGGGCTTCAACAGCTTCCTGGAAAGCATGAGCTTCGATGAGCTGACCGCGCTGGCCTCCGAGGGCCACGGCGGCAAGCTGGAGGACAAGTTCAAGGAATACGTCAAGAAAAGCCCGGAAATCCCGGCCGACGTCCCGGACGAATATATGCCCACCGCCAAGGAGCGCTGCGAGATCCTGAAGAAGCACATCCAGAGCTCCACCTTCGCCAATTCCAACCCCAACACGAAGCTTGCCATCTATACCGAGCTGATCGCCGCCCGCGCAGCGGTGGATTCCATTCGCAACAACAAGGCTTCTCTGAACGTCCGTCTGTCGGCGGAGCGGCTGCACGAGGCCCGCCTGCAGTTCCGGCAGGCCGGCCCTCTCAAGACCGCGCTGAGCAGAGCCATGGAGTTGCGTGACGGCAGAGTCGCAAAGTCCGCGGCGACCTCCGGCCACGGCGGAGCGCTGGAGGATCTGGTCCGGATGCAGATTCGGGAGATGGGCAAAACCGCCGAGCAAAATTTCCAGCTTTCCGCCGTTCCCGAACGCTATCTGCCCACCTACGCCCAGCGAAGAGCCGATCTGAAGGAGCTCCTCAACAGCAACACGGCGGAACTGGGCCCGGAGCAGCGGCTGAATCTGGCTCTGGAGCTTGATCGACTCTCCAGCGGTCAGAATCCGGATAAACAGATTGGTCTGGACCTGGCGCAGGCCTATCAGCAGATCGAAATCACCGGCAAGGCATTCCGCAGGATCGGAACTCCCGCGGAGCTCGCTGCCCTGGCCACCGCCGGACGCGCCGGAGGCGCGGAGCTTCGGAACGCGCTTCGGAGCTTCCGCAGCGCGCACAGAGGTCTTCTGGAGGCCGCGGAGCGGCAGGTGGAGCTGGAGCAGGCGATGGAGCAGGCCGCGGATCACAAGGATCTGCACGAGGTGAGCAAAAAAGCGCAGACGCTTTGGGATGCTCTCAAGCGCTTTGAAAAAAAACACAAGGATCCCGAAACGCTCCTGGACGAGGTTCGCGAGGAGCCCTTTGAGTCCAGAGCCGCGAACTGCGAGCTAAATTTTGAAAAGTATCAAAACGTTCCCTTTGATCAACTGAAGGAAGCTGTACAGGCCAACGTAACGAAAGTAAACAATCGTCTGACGCAGGTCAACAATAACTTGATTCAGGAGCGTCAGCCCCAACAGGCCATCAACGTTTGATGGTTCTTGAATGACAGGAGGAATCACTATGCCGCACCAACCTAACACCCAGGAATTCAACCAATACTTGGAAAAAATCGTCACAGACGCCGAGAATCAAGCCGGCATTTTCATGCCCGACAGCGAAAAATACAATCTGGTAAATCTGCTGGGGGCGGCCTTATCCGATTTTGCCTCGGAGCTGAAAAAAGATAAGGATTCCATCGAGGCCGGCAAAAAAGCGGAATCCTTTTCCAAAGCCATCGAGACGCTCCTGACTACGGAGCCCCCGATCAAGAATAATAAGAAGGCCAGGAACTCGATCTCACAGGCACTGGCAACGCTGCAGGAGCTGGGCCCGTTCCTCGATGATAACCTCGACGATCTGCTTTCGTTCAGCCAACGGCAAACACAGAACGTTCGCGAGGCCATTGAGCAGGGACTTCCCGTGCTGTCCGACGAACTGGATCTGGGCCTGGACCTCAGTCTGCTCAAGGAGGACGAAGAGGCGCAGGAAGAAGCACAGGACGAGCAGGACGGACCGCAGAACGACGAGATTATCCAGGAAAACGCCAATGACAACGTGATCCGGGAAAACGTTGAAAACGTTATCAATCAGAACAATCCACCCGAGCAGGTCAACCAGGAAAACATCGCCAACAATGAAAACAATCAGCCCGGGCAGGTCAACCAGGAAAACAACGTCAACAACGGGAACAACCAAAACGGAAACCAGCAGGACGCGCAGGCAAACCCCCAGGCTGCTCCGGCGCATTATTCGTACGAGCAGTTCCTTCAGGTCAAGGAAAACGCAAAGAAGCAGCATCTGTACGAATACGAGTTCTCCAACCTCGCAGAACAAATGACGCACCATACGAGCTATATGATGAGCAGCGTGTCGTTTTATGACCCAACCAACAGCATTAAAGATCACTTGCTGGAGAAATACCCTGGCTACGCAGACGCGATCGCGACCGTGATGTCGAACAACGTCAGCAAGGAAGCCTATGACAACGCCATGCGGACGCTTGCCGACTTCCCTGCTTTTCTGGCCGCGGTACATTACGGGGTGAGCAATTTCCGGCGGCTCTTCGATGTCGGCAGACAGAATCTCACGTACATTGACCCCGATGATTTGGCGGATCAGCTTGCATTCTTCGGCAAGCTGACCGGTTTGCCCATGAACAAGATTCCGCAGGTGGAACGTGCCTATCAGCGCGTGAAGAATATGCCGCTTCCGGAGCCCCAAGCCCCGCAGGAGGAGCAGGTCAACCAGCAGAACGCCCCGAATCTCAACCAGGAGAACGTTCAGCAGAACGTCAACGCAAACCCGGAGCAAAACGTTCAGCAGAACGAAAACGTCATCATTGAAAACGCCAACGAGGACCTTCCGCAGAATCAGAACGTGCAGAACGAGCTGAACCAGGAGGTTCCCGTACCGCAGCCCGAGCCGCAGCCCGTTGCCGACGTCCCGGCTCCTGCTCCCGCGCCGCTGAACAAAAACGAGCTGCTGGAGCCCGCAGCCCGTCTGAAAACTCATTTCCTGCGCTTAGCGCATCTGATCGGAGCCAACGCTGGCCCCAACACCCTCACCGGCGAGATGCGCATAAAGCTTCCGCAGTTTGCAAACGCGATCGCCACGCTGGGCACCGACGGCCAGCCGGCGGAGTCTTATCAGAATGCGACAAGTATCCTGCAGCAACAGCTGCATCCCCTGCTGGTGCGGATCGGTTCCACCGGCACACTGGGTTACGAATACCTGTCAACACATTGCGGAAAGATTAACGGCGGATGTCCCAACGAGCAGTCCCTGAAGGACGACCTTCGGGCTCTGAACGGTGCTCTGAATCTGGGCTTGGAGAATCTGGAGCAGGAAGTCGCACAGCATCGGAGTCTGCGCGGACGCAAGATGGACCAACTGATCTACGCCTCGAAACCGTTGAACCCGCAGTCGCTTAACCACTTTTCAGCGGAGCCTAACCAGCGGACCGCGCTGGAGCATCTGAACGCCCTGTACGCCAGCCTCAAGGCCTATGACGACGCCCATCCGCAGGCGCCTCAGTTCACCCAGATTCTTGAGCATCTGAACACGGTCCGGCAATGCGTGGTCGGCACCATAGATGAAAAGCATGGCAATAGCCTGATGCGGCAGGGCGTCATTGCCAACGATCTCCTGGCTGCCGCCCGCCTGCTGCAGGCCGACGATCAGACTATCACAGAAGGGCTCGACAAGCCCACGGTGCTCGCCCAACTGCACCGGGCCGCCGCCGCCATGCGCATCAACCCCAACAATTTCGTTCCGGAGGACGTGTACAATCAGGTTGTCTCCAGGGAAAACGACTATATTGCCCGTCGGGATGAGGCGGAACAGCAGGAAGCCCAACGCATGCGGAATCTGCGGGAACGCTACGGCAACGATTACGAACAGCGCTATTCTTATGAGCGCAGTCTCTTCAATGCGATCGATCGAGTCACCAATCGGAACTTTGAGGGCTTTACCTCAGCCGCTAAGATGAACGGAATGATCGGTATGTTCGCGCTGGCTCAAATTCTGGCGGAATCCCCACGCAGCGGCGAAGTTTCTCTCGATCAAGACCGTGTGTCGCGCACTGCCAACGCGCTTGCCGCCAACCCCGTGTTCACAAATCTGATCAGCCAAAACATGGCGCAGATTCGAGACGCCGCCCGGAACAATGGCTGGGACGGTATCATGAAGTTTATCCAGAACAAGGAACTGGAGATGGAGGAGCTGCCGGAATCGCTGCCCGCAGTCTTCCTGCCGGAGGCCATTGACCTGACCCATGATCGGATCGAAAAGGCCAAGCTTGCAGAGTTCCGTCAGAAGCCGCTTCCGGATAAGGTCCACACTCTCGCACAGATTCTGGCCGCCCGCGAGGTGGTCGGCTCCACGCGCGGCGACAAGCATACGCTGGAAAGAGGGCTTGGCAAGAAGTTCTTTGCCAGAACGCGTGAGCTGGAGCAGTCCAAGACCTTCCGCGACTTTGTGCAGCGCAACGAGGAACATATCCTCCGCTCCCTTCGGGGCAGGACCCACGGCGGCGCCATGGAGGATCTCTTCAAGTCCTACGTGCTGACCCGTCCCAACATCCCCGACGATATTCCCGACAGATTCATGCCCACCGCTCTGGAACGCATCGAGGCGCTCCAGAAGGCTATCAGGTCCAACAGCTTCCGGAATTTGGAGCTGCGTGAAAAGAAGGGCTACTACGCCGAGCTGATGGCCACCCGTTTGGCAGTCAATTCCGTGCGCAACTCCAAGTCCTCCTTGAACTTCCAGCTGAACGGCGAGGCGCTGGCCAAGGCCAGAGAGGCAATTCTCTCCGACCCCGACATGGTTCGCGCGCTTGGCGACCGCGGGATGTTCGACGCAGCCAAGACCGGACACGGCGGACAGATGGAGGAAATCGCAGGCAAGTATAACTGCAAGGACGTGCTGAAGGAGAACATGCCGCCGCGCTATCAGCCAACAGTCAAGGAGTGGATCCAGAGCCAGCTTCGCAAGCTGAGCGACGCGAATCTGCTTGAAAATGATGCCGATCGGCAAGCGGCCGCCGCGAAAATATTCGTCGCGCTGGAGGCTTACGGCGACAATCAGAATGTCCGGATCGGTCAGAACGGCCCCAGTGCCGGCGATCTGAACACCCGTGCACAAAACCTGGCCAACGATCAGATTTATAAATCCATCTGCATGATGGGCGGTCTGGCTTCGAGTCTGGATTTATCGACCGCTCGGAATCCGCTTCGAACCCTGAAAAACACGTTCACGACCAGTTTGAACGCTGCGCAAAACAAACCTCTCGGGGGAAGCTTTACCCAGCTGTCTCCAGCTCGCAACCAAGCCCAAAACCAGCAGCCCGCAGCTCCCGTCGCTGTGGACCAGGCGCGCAACTTTGAGAAAAACAAGGCCCTTCTTGCCGGGCATATGCAGGGGATTCAGAACAACCAGCGCGCCGATTTCTGGAGAAATCTCAACGCCAGGACTGTGAAACGCGCGCTGGCGGAGATTGCGGTCTGCGCCGTGCCAAATCAGATCGGAGTCCTTACCGAGGAGACGCTGCAGCAGAAGTCCACAGCGTTGATGGAGAGCAGGGAATGGCAGAATCTCTTCGCCCAGAAGAGCACCGAGCAGCTGCAGGAGCTTGTGACGAACGCCGAAAATCCGCAGCAGTGCATCCAGGCGATCAACGACGCGCTGCATGCCGCCCAGCCTCAAGCCCCGCAGGCCCAGCAGAACCAGCCGGTCGCACAGGAGCTGCAGAATGGCGTCCAGGCGAACAATCAGCCCATCCAGTTGAACAACCCGTAAAGAAAACAACGCAAAAGCCCGGAGCGTCAAAAACGCTCCGGGCTTCTTGCGTACGCGCCGTGCCCGCGTTACTTGGCAGCGGCTTCGGTGGCGGCGGCGCTCTCCAGCGCCTGGAGCTCTTCCAGCTCCTTCATGAGTTCCTCCATGCCAGCCTGATCCTTCGGCATCTTGGCGACAATGCCGGCAAGGCCGAAGTAGGGATCGTCGCAGTACTGTGCGATCAGAGCGCCGGGCTTGGCCTTCTCGGCGGTGGCCTTCAGCACCTTGAGCATGTTGACGGAAGAGAGCGTCATGGCAATCGCCATCACCACGGCGATAACGCCCAGCACGATGGCGCCAACGCCCTTGCCGCCCTTCTTCTTGCCCAGAATGCCGATCACAATGGCCAGAACGCCGAGCACCAGGGCGATGCCGCCTCCGATGACGCCCGTAAGCAGGGTCATAAAGAGCGCGATCAGAATGGCCAGAATTGCCAGAACGATACCGAGGACCGGATGTCCGGCCTTCATTTTGGGTTCCATAGTTTCTTTTTCCTCCTAGATATATTTTCGGTTTCCGTCGGAAACGCGAATCACTTATTTAACGTCCTTCTTGTCGAAAATCCGGACAGACAGCCAAAGGAAGAGGCAGATGAAAATGGCGGATACCACCAGCGCCTTGACCGTAGGCGGGTTGCTTTCCTGCAGGATCGTATCCGGCATATAGTTGGCGACTTCGAAATCCTTCTTGGTGAAGATTTTGTCCAAGCCCGTATCGATGCCGTAATAGACCACGGACAGCAGCCCCATGCCGGCAAGGACCGCGTAGGTTGTACCCAGAGATTTGCTCTGAATGACTGCGACGAAGAGCAGGAGAATGGCGCAGAGGCTCTCGATCAGCAGCAGCCGCAGCACAAAAACGCGCAGGGCGTCGAGGATCGCGGAGTCAACCACGATCTTCTGAACGAGGACGGTGCCGATCAGGCTGCCGATCAGGGACACCAGCATGAACACCAGCATGTGGGGGATGGAGCTCAGGTACTTGGAGAAGACCGTGAAGCCCTTCTTGGGCATCTGGCCGGCGATGTTCTTGACGTAGCCGTTCTCCACGTCCGCATAGAAAAAGCTGCTAAGCGAAATCAGGCTCAGCATCACGCCCAGGCTACCCGGCTGACCCTTGATCAGGTCGGAGAGCAGCGCCTGCTTGGGGAACAAATCCACTTCCGCGCCCAGAAGCTCGCCCAAGGAGAAGAGCAGACGGAGCAGGGGCGTGCTTACCAGCGCAACGCAGAAGGCCAGGAACAGGCAGACTTTGAAGCTTCTGGCCTTCCGCATACGGTAGAGGTCCATTCTGATCAGATTACCCATTGTGCTTCCCTCCCGTCACGCCAAGATAGTAGTCCTCCAGAGAGAACGTATGCTCGCTGAGTTCCCGCAGACCGACGCCCGCCCCGACGATGGCCTTGGCCATGGCAGGAGTCTCATCCATCCGCTCGGTAATGCGCAGCCCATCGTGCTGCGGATCAATGGCCTTGATGCCGATGCCGTTCAGCGCCTTGACCGCGGCAGCGTCGTCCTCGGTGCGAATCAGAACGTACTGTTCGGTGCGCTTGTGCAGCTCCTCAACGCTGAACTCATCCAGAAGCGTTCCCTCGTGGATGATGCCGTAGGCGTCGGCCAGCTTGGAGAGCTCGTCCAGGATATGGCTGGAGATCATGATCGTGATGCCCTTTTCGTCCCGCAGACGGGAAAGAATCTCACGGACCTCCACGATGCCCTGGGGATCCAGACCGTTGATGGGCTCGTCCAGGATCAGGATCCTGGGATCGCCGATCAGGGCCAGGCCGATGCCCAGGCGCTGCCGCATGCCCAGAGAATAGGCGCCCGCGGGCTTTTTCCGGTCGGTGGCCTCCAGGCCGATAAGCTTCAGCAGCTCATCCACGTAGCCCTCGGGCTTGATGCCCATGCCGAGGCACTTGATTTTCAGGTTTTCATAGGCGGAGAGCCGGGGATATAGACCGGGATGCTCGATCAGCACGCCCACGTTCCGCAGCTCCTTCCGCATCTCCGCGCCAGTCTTGCCGAAGAGCGAATAGCTGCCGCGGGTGGGAGCGGACAGACCGCTGATCATCCGCATAATGGTGGTCTTGCCCGCGCCGTTTCTTCCGATCAGGCCATAGATCTGGCCCTCCCGGATGTGCAGGCTGACGTCCTTGGCGGCTTCCTTCTGGCCATAGATCTTGGTCAGCTCGTGGGTTTCCAGAATATAGTCCATTCTGCACCTCCATGGTTCAAATTCCGGATAATTATAACACAAATACGCGAATTGCGCAAGCTTTCTGTGTATTTTTTGCGAATTTTTGCTATTTTTCCTGTTTTCGAGCTCAACTCCGCTTTGTGATGCGCTTGCGGCTGGAGCTGATGGCCCGCTGTGGGCAGACCAACACGCAGAGATGGCAGCCCACGCACTGCTTCGCGCTGAACAGGGGGCGGCGGTCCTCCGACAGGCGGATGGCCTGGTGGCCGCCGTCGGCGCAGGAAATCACACAGCGGCCGCAGCCGATACATTTCTCCCGGTGGAATTTGGGGATGATGACCGTGTCCCGCTCCAGCACGTCGGTGGTCTC
Source organism: Oscillospiraceae bacterium (assembly GCA_017519005.1). Classification (GTDB taxonomy): domain Bacteria; phylum Bacillota; class Clostridia; order Oscillospirales; family Oscillospiraceae; genus JAFRPC01. The sequence goes on from JAFWTG010000026.1 coordinate 28,500, forward strand.
GCTGACGGAGTCCAGGGCCAGGCCCTTGAGCTCCGCCACGCTTTGAAAGCCCTTCTCCGCCAGATACAGATTGAGTCCGGCCTTCAGATCGTCGATAATCCGGTAGCCGTACTGCATCACCGCGGTGGTGACCTGAATGCTGTCCGCCCCCAGCAGAAGGAACTCCAGCGCATCCTGCCAGCTTTCAACGCCGCCCATGGCGCTCAGATGCATCCCGGTGAGGGTCGGATTCTGGCCCAGCTCCGTGAGAAAGCGCAGAGCAATGGGCTTCACGGCGCTGCCGCTGTAGCCGCCCACGGCAGACATTCCGTGGACCGCCGGGGAGGAAACGTAGGTATGCGGGTTCACGCCGATGACGCTCTTGATGGTGTTGATGGCGGCAATTCCGTCGGCGCCTCCCTGCAGGGCGGCTTCGGCGGCGGGGCTCATTCTCGCCACGTTGGGCGTCAGCTTGGCCAAAATCGGAATGCTCGCTCCCCGCCGTGCCGCCGCGGTGAAGCGCTTCACCAGCTCCGGCACCTGGCCGATATCGGAGCCCAGACCGCCGTCCGCCATATTGGGACAGGAGAAGTTCAGCTCGATGGCGTCGGCGCCGTTTTCCTGGCAAAGCCGGGCCAGCTCCTCCCACTCCGCGTCGTTCTGTCCCATAATGGAGGCCAGAATAAACTTCGTGGGATAGTTCCGCTTCAGCCGCCGGAAAATCTCCATATTCTCCGCCACGCTGTGGTCGGAGAGCTGCTCGACGTTCTTGAAGCCGATGATGCCCCCGTCGCTGCCGGTGATGGCGGAGAAGCGAGGCGAGGCCTCGTGGATCTCAAAGGAACAGACGGTTTTGAAGGCCGCGCCGGCCCAGCCGGCCTCAAAGGCCCTGGCGCACATATCATAGGTGCTGGCCACCACGGAGGAGGACAGGAGGAAGGGATTCTCCAGCGGAATGCCGCAGAATCTCGTCCGCAGCCGCTCCTCGTCCTCCGGCAGCGGCAGCTCCAGCAGCGGACGGACTTCTTCCCGCAGCCGGGTCAGCAGCCGACGGATCGGGACCTGGCCGGGGCGGACGCAGGCCCGCTCGCAGGGAGCGGAGCAGGCGGCGCAGAGATCCGCCGCCGGGATGCGGGAGGCGGCGGCTTTTTCATCGTCAAACCAGACGCTTCGCAGCAGCGAGGCCGGGTCCAGGCCTTCGCAGGCATTGGAGCAGGGGGCGTTTTCGCAAAGGGCACAGCGGATCATATCCGCGCGGTACAGCTTTCGGTCAAACATAAGGCAATCTCCTTTGCAGCTTGTGGTTGTCTTCGGAATCAGGCGTTTGTCATTTCTCGCGGGACGCGGCGTCGTAGTAGGCGTGGACCAGACTGCGATAGCCGAGGGCCTTCAGGTCCTCATAGCGCACGTTGTAGCGGGCCTTGGTCCGCCTGCCGCTGATCAACGTACGGAGGCAGTCCTGCGCGTACAGGTCGATGACGCGCAGGCTGTCGGCGGTGTTGATGACGGAGAAGAACCAATGGCTCCAGCTGAGCTCATGGTCGGAGGGGCTCTCCAGCAGCTTCCGGTTGAAGACCCGGATGAAGGCCGCCGCGGCCTGCTGTCCGCTCCGGCCGGTTCGGTCCCGCCAGCGGGCCAGCGCCCGGGTCTTGCGGCGCATCTTGGCCTTGAGCTTGGCCAGCGTGGCGGGCGCGATATCCACCCGGCCTTCCTTGCAGCAGAAGCCCAGAAAGGTCCAGCCGCTCTCCGGCGTGAACCACTCCTCCTTTTTGGGGTTGACCGCCAGGCCCTTCTCCGTCAGAACGGCGCGGATTCGCTCCGCCTGAGTCCAGAGCTCCGCCTCTGTGGGCGCGAAGACGATGATATCGTCGGAATAGCGGGCGTAGACCGCGCCGCGGCCGCAGAACTCCGCATCCAGGTCCTTCAGATAGAGGTTGGCGTAGAAGGAGGACTGGGGTGTTCCCGCCATGATGCCCTTCTGCTCGATCAGCGGCTTCCCGCCGTCCAGCGCCGCGGGCTCTGTCAAGAGGCCGGCCAGAAAGGCGTACAGCGCCGGGTCCGGAGCCAGGGCTGCATGCAGCAGGGGCAGGAAGCGCTCCAAATCGACAGAGTTGAAGTAGTTGCTCACGTCCACCTTGTAGGCGTACATCCGGCTCAGCCCCGGCACGGAGCGCAGGGTGCGGATCGCGTCCTTGGCGGTGCGGCCCGGGCGGAAGGACCAGAGACCGGGGGCAAAGAGCTCGTCGCAGCTCCGCAGCAGCAGCCAGGTCAGCAGCTTGAAAACCGTATTCTCCGGCTCCGGGTAGATATAGACCACCCGCTTCTTTTCGGAGTGCTGCTTGGAGATCACCGCCCGCCGGGGCAGGGGCAGGGCCTCTCCCCTGCTGATTCTCTGGCAGACCGGCAGATAGGCACCCGCGTCGATATATGCCCGCAGCTGCTTCTCGTCCCGGGCGGAGCAGATCAGCGCGCGCTTGTATTCGTAAAACGCCTCCCAGATCTCCGGCCGGGACAGCAGATCGAGCAGGGACATGGACTTCCTCCTGAAAAAAGAAAAAACAGAAAGAGAAAGCGTTAAAGCCCGAATAATTTCGGGAAGTACCAGACCGTACACGAATCGGCTGCCTGCGAAGCCGCTTCTTCGGATTCGTGCCGGGTCCGCCGCAGGCGCAGAGCGTTCTCTTTCTGTTTTTTTAGTTTTGTGGCGGACCGTCGGTCCGCGGTCGGTCAGCCCTCCAGCGCGGCGCGAATCCGCCTGACCACGTAGGAGCGGGCGTTCCACCAGCCCTCGTAGTCGTGATAGAAGCGCAGATAGGGGGTGCCGTTCCGCCGGCAGTCCCGGCGAAGCTGCTGCAGATCCGCCCTCCGGGACATGATCTCCACCACCAGGACGAGCTTGTCAAAGTCATAGAAGCTATAGATCGTCGTTCTGTCGCTTCTGGGGTTTTCGCTGCGGATCACCCGGTATGCGGCGAAGTCCCGGTTGAAGATATCCTCGAAGTATTGCAGATAGCTGCCGGGGAAGTTGTACTGGTTGGGCTCGTTGGGCATCCGCTCGCCCCAGGAGCGGCCGATGGGGGTCTCCTCCCCCTGCGGGACGTTGACGGTATAGGCAGGTTCTGGCCTGGCTGCGGGACGCTGGGACGCAGGCGCAACGCTCTGCTCCTTGCCCTGGATCAGATCCACCAGATCCGTCAGAGACGGCTTCTTGCCGCCCAAAAGCTTGGATAACAGGCTCATGGCATTCCCTCCAATTTGATGATTTGTATTGGTTGCCGGGACGGCGTTTCTTGCGCGCCTCGGCAGGATTTACGAAAAGTTCGCGGACCACAGGTGCTCCGCCAGCGCCGCGTCGGCAAAGTCCACGATGATCCAGCCCCGCAGCTCTTCCGTGGGCAGCTCCAGCAGACGGGGGTTCAGCGCGTTTGCGTAATGGAAGGGATGGCCGTAGGCTGCCGTCCCCTTGGTGCTGAGGAAGTGGACGGACAAATCCTCCGGGACGATGGCCGGTTCCCGGAGGCCGGCCAGGAAGGCGCTCCACTTGTCCTCCGTGCCGTAGCAGAAGCGATCCTGGACCCAGAGGCGATAGCTGCCCTGGTCCACGGCCTCCGCGTGCCTGGAGACTTCTTTCCCGTCGTCCTGCTGCGGCCAGCGCAGGGAGACGCCGGCCTCAGGGCCGAGCCCGGCTGCGTCCCGGTGGCGGCGCAGCAGCACCAGCTTGCCCCGGGCCTCGCCCAGGGTGGGGAGGGTATCCGTCAGCAGGACCAGATCGCCGCGCTGCTTCAATTCACCGGTCAGCAGGGTCTCAAACTCCTCCAGCGGCGCGGTGACGTGCTCATACTTGACGGCGAAGAGCACGGTTTCCGTCGGATGCGCTTTCAGAAAGGCGGCGCATTGATCCAGCACGTCGCCCAGCAGCAGCGTATCCGACCAGGGCATGGGACCCCTGCGGCAGCTGGTAAAGCCGTGCATCAGCCGAAGCTGCGCGTTTTCCCGGTCGCCGGATTCGGCAAAGCCCAGGCGGATATCCAGGTATCGGAAGCCCGCATTCAGCTGCTCTTCAATGGAAAGCGCCTGACATTTCGTGATAAAGGCCAGCTGGGAATATTGGGTGGCGGAGTCGTGGGTGCCTGGAAGGACGATCTCATTCAGCCGCAGACCGTCGTCCAGCTTTGCCATCCAGTCCGCCGAGCCTGCGGCCGTTTTGACGGAGACAGTCTCCGTCAGCGGGATCACGAACAGCGCGGCTGCAGCCAGCAGGATCACGGCCAGCAGAACGCAGAGGACGCGCAGCAGGATTCTGAGCGGACGGGGGCGTTTCTTCTGCGGCATGGGATCAGCTCCTTCGCTTTCTGTCTGTATGTATCCTACCATTTATGCGGGAGGCTGTCAAGGCGGAGGTTGTATATTTTTCCGAAATTCGATTGCATTTCGCCGCAACATGCCGTATAATATTGACAGCATACAAGTTGGAGGGTCTCCCATGAAGGATTTTGTAATCAAGGGCCATCTGGTCGACAGCGAGAGCCCAGATCGGCTGCGCTGCCTGGAAAACGGCTATCTGGTGGTGACCGACGGTCTCTGCCGGGGCGTCTTCCCTGCCCTTCCCGAGCGCTGGGCTTCCCTGCCGCTGGCAGACTTCGGCGACCGGCTGGTGGTCCCCGGCATGTGCGATCTCCACGTCCACGCCGGGCAGTTTGCCTTTCGGGGTCTGGGCATGGATCTGGAGCTGCTGGAATGGCTCGACACCTACACCTTCCCGGAGGAGGCGAAATTCAAGGACCTCGCCTACGCGGAGCTGGTCTATGACGCCTTCGTCTCCGTGCTGCGGCGCTCCTGCACCACCCGGGCCTCGATCTTCGCCACGATCCACCCGGAGGCAACGCTGCTGCTGATGGAAAAGCTGGAGGCCTCCGGCCTTCGAACGCTGGTGGGCAAGGTGAATATGGACCGCAACTGCCCGGACCCGGTGCGGGAGCCGGACGTGGCAACCGCCCTCCGGACCACGGAGGACTGGATTTGCGCGGCCCTGTCGCGCTTTCAGCACACGCGGCCCATCCTGACGCCCCGCTTCATCCCCACCTGCTCCGACGCGCTCATGGAGGGGCTGAAGGGCCTGCAGCGCAAATACGGCCTGCCCACCCAGAGCCATCTCAGCGAGAACTACGGGGAGATCGCCTGGGTCAGGGAGCTCTCCCCCGACGCGGACCACTACGGCGACGCCTATGACCGCTTCGGCATGTTCGGCGGGGACCACCGCTGCATCATGGCCCACTGCGTTCACTCCGGCGACGAGGAGCTGGAGCTGATTCGCCGGAACGGGGTCTTCATCGCCCACAGCCCGGAATCCAATATGAACATCGCCTCCGGCGTCGCGCCGATCTCCCGCTATCTGGCGATGGGCCTGCGCGTGGGACTGGCCACGGATTTGGCCGGGGGCAGCCAAGAGAGCATGCTGCGGGCCATGATGCACGCGATCCAGGCCAGCAAGCTGCGCTGGCGGCTGCTGGACGAGCGCGTGGCGCCCCTGACGGCGGCTCAGGCCTTCTGGCTGGCTACGGCCGGCGGCGGCGAGTTCTTCGGCAAGGTGGGCCGCTTCCTGGAGGGCTATGAGTTCGACGCCCTGGTATTCGACGACAGCGCGCTTCTCCACGCGATTCCGCTGGACCTGCCCAGCCGCCTGGAACGCCTCATCTATCTGGGCGACGACCGGAATCTCTGCGCGAAATACGTGGCCGGCCAGAGGCTGTTTTAATTTCCTCTTGTGCTTTTCCAAAAAATATAGTAGAATAGATACAATTTGAATGAACGGAGGATACCCCAATGAAAAAACCCATTGTTCTGGTGATTATGGACGGCGTCGGCAAGGGCGACGGCGGCCCCGGCGACGCGGTGGCCCAGGCCAAAACCCCCAATCTGGACCGTCTGTTTGCCACCTGCCCCTACACCTGGCTCAAAGCCCACGGCTCCGCCGTCGGTCTGCCCACCGACGACGATATGGGCAATTCCGAGGTTGGCCACAACGCCCTCGGCTGCGGCCAGATCTACTCTCAGGGCGCCAAACTGGTGCAGGAGTCCATTGAGAACGGCTCCATCTATCAGTCCCCGGTCTGGCAGGAGCTGATTGCCAACTGCAAGGAGAACGGCAAAACCCTGCACTTCCTGGGTCTGCTCTCCGACGGCAACGTCCACTCCAACATCGGCCACCTGATCGCCCTGCTGCGCAAGGCCCGGGAGGAGGACCTGAAGAGCGTCTGCGTCCACGCCCTGCTGGACGGCCGCGACGTCCCCGCCACCTCCGCGCTGGAGTACGTCGACAAGATTGAGGCCGTGCTGACGGAGCTCTCCGACGACGATCACAAGTATCGCATCGCCTCAGGCGGCGGCAGAATGAAGATCACCATGGACCGCTACCAGGCCAACTGGGGCATGGTGGAAGCCGGCTGGAAGACCCACGTCCTCGGCGAAGGCCGTCAGTTCTCCTCCGCGCGGGAGGCCATCGAGACCTACCGGGCCGAAACCGGCGCCATCGACCAGGATCTGCCCGCCTTCGTCATTGCCAAGGACGGCGAGCCCGTGGGCCGCATCGAAAACGGCGACTCCGTGATCCTCTACAACTTCCGCGGCGACCGTGCCCAGGAAATCTCTCTGGCCTTCGACCGGAAGGACTTTGACAAGTTCGAGCGGCCCGGCTATACCGGCGTCAAGTTCGCCGGCATGCTGGAATACGACGGCGACCTGAAGATCCCCTACCATTACCTGGTTCAGCCCCCCGTCATCAAGAACACCCTGACTGAGGTGCTCTGCGCCGCGGGCGTCCGGGAATATGCTCTCTCCGAGACGCAGAAGTACGGCCACGTCACCTACTTCTGGAACGGAAACCGCTCCGGCAAGGTGGACGAGAAGCTGGAGGTCTACGAGGAGATCCCCTCCGACATCATCCCCTTCGAGTTCGCACCTAAGATGAAGGCCGCGGAGATCACCCAGCGCATGGTGGAGAACATGGCCGCGAAGAACTTCGACTTCCTGCGCTGCAACTTCCCCAACGGCGACATGGTGGGTCACACCGGCGTCATGGAGGCCGTTATCACCGCCATGGAGGCCGTGGACGAGGGCGTCGGCAAGATCATTGAGGCCGCCGACAAGTACGGCTATCTGGTCTGCGTCACCGCCGACCACGGCAACGCCGATCAGATGCTGGAGACCAAGAAGGGCAAGACCTCGGTCCGCACAGCCCACAGCCTGAATCCGGTTCCCTTCATCATCTACGATCCCGAGGAGCGGCACGTTTTCAAAGAGGGACACTACGGCCTGGCCAACGTGGCCCCCACTCTGCTGAAGCTCATGGACATTGAAGCCCCCGCCTGCTGGGAGCCCTGCATGATCGAGAAATAAGCCGAAGCAGGAAAACAGCCTCCGGGGCAAGAAATGGTTGACATTTCCTGTCCCGGAGGCTATAATATATGGGCGCATGAAAATGCCCACGTAGCTCAGCTGGATAGAGCGGCCGCCTCCTAAGCGGCAGGTCGGAGGTTCGAATCCTCTCGTGGGTGCCAGAAGCAACGCCGAAAACCTTTGTTTGCAAGGGTTTTCGGCGTTCTTTCTGCTTTTCCTGCCGTGACAGCTATCCTGCTGTACTGATCATTTCAACTTTTTACGAGCGGATTGTCAAGAACGGCTTCCTGACGTTTTTCGGGCAGCTCGACCTGGCCGCGCTGTTCCAGATCCACAAAATTGTTCTGCCCCCTCCTGGCGCCGCGCACCTCGTTGAAGCGGTCAACGAGTATCTGCGCCCTTGCCTTCGCAACATCGTCGCCGTTTTTGGCAACGATCGCAAGCGCGTCGAGCGCCAGATCCACCCTGGCCTTTCTCTCGGGATCGTTCTTTACGGACTTCTTTCCCTTGGTGAAGTTTTCCACCGCGGTGAAAACAGCATCGGAATCCTTCAGCTTTTTATCTGTCAGAACCTTTCTCAGCTCGTTCCAGGTCTTATCCTTGGCGGAAGCGTTCATGCGGGAGCCGAGCAGCTGGAGCTTCCGCTTCGCCTCATCGCTCACAGCATAGCGCTGTTTATCGCCGGTCATCAACTTGAACAGCTCAGAGGGTACTCCGCCCGTCAACACCTTACGCACCCGATCCATGCCTTCGGCGCGGATGATCGCCTTGAACGCGGGGCGCTGTTTGAAGTTTGACGCGAGGATATGCGTAAATTCCAGGTTGAAGCCTTCCTGGCCCTCTTGCATCAGACGCAGCGAAGCCGCTGCCTTTGACAGGTAATCCACAAGCTTTTTGTCGCTTAAGCCTACGGCGTGCTTGCCCGTGTGCAGCTGATAATAGCGATTGCAGGTTCGCTTCGGCGGCAGACTAACGATATCGGAATACGGATTTTCACGGTTCATGGGGTTCGATACATTGCTGTTTTTCACCTTTTTGAACGTATCGAAATACGGAATCTTTTTCACGTTCCGCCCCGCATGGAAGTCCGTGATCTCCTGCTTGTTTCTGTAAACGCCCACGCCCGTGCGGACCGGAGTGGGACGGAAGAGCAGATCGCCGCCCGCCGGCGCGGTGGACTCCAGTGAGAGCGTGTAGTTTTTCCGTTCGAGCAGACCGTTCTCACCGGGGAGCTCCACTTCCACGTCCGCCGCGAGCACGTGATGCATATTGAACAGCTTCTTTTTGCCCTCCTCGACCGGCTGATCGCTGAAATCCAGCGTCTCGTGCGAGACTCGGTAAGTGCCGAGATGATTCGCTTCGCGGAAGGCATTGTTCTGCTTGATGAAATCCTCCATGATCGCAGCAAAGCTGCCGCAGTCCATCGGGTACAGGATACGCGTCTCCTTTTCCGGGTCCATATCCGCCATCTCGCGGTAGGAGCGCAGCGTGTTCTCGCACTGCATTTTATACTGTTCCGCGTACTGCTTTTCCTTCTCTCCGAGCTCGCCCCGCATGGCCTTTTGATACTGCAGCACGCCGCCGTTCAACTCCTGAAGCATCATATTCACCGGGCCGTAACCAAAGCCCAATAAACGGGAGGTCCTGCGCTTGGGCGGCACGTCGTTCGCAGAGAGGAAGCGCTTGAAGTTTTCCCTTCTGGAAGCCGGGATTTCCAGCGTTTCGATGAGATCATCCACCAGCTGGGCCTTCTCAGCCGGCTGCATCATGCCGGAATTGATATTGTCGCACAGATTCTCCAGCTTATTGACCCTGTTTGGATCTATGTTGCCGTTCTCGTCCATTGAAGCGCGGATCATGCCGCGCACCAAATAGTTCATGTTGACGCGGATATCGAACTCCTGCCCCTCGAGTTCGGGATTGTTGTTGCCCGTGGAGATATATCTGCCCTTTTCAGGCAGGCGGACCTGCATCACGGTCTTTTCGCCCGCTTTCTCAAAACGCAGCAGTTCCTTCCCGAGCGGGGTTCTCTGCAGGGCTTCCGCCATCTTCTTTGAAATCACCGCGCCATGATAATTTGTGTTCTGTAATTCATTTGGCATATCACGCAACCTCTTTTTCTTTCGATTCGGTTGGATTTGCTTTTAATTTATCAGCTTTTATGGGCTTTGTCAATATCGATCTATGAAAAACCGGCGTATCGGTATCCCGGACCGTTCAAGCAAATGCTCATATTTTGACCATCAGGCAGGATTTCCCGAAATGTTCAGAAGCGCTTGCACAAATTTCTTGACACAAGCTTTCCTGTTTTGATAAATAGACATATCGTTCGAAACAAGAAAAAACTGATACGGTTTGGAGGTTGCTATGAAAAGAATCCTTGCTTCGCTGCTGTTGGTCGTACTGGCGACCTCAATGATGTTCACTGCGTGCACGACAAACACGCCCAATGCAGAATCATCAAATCATCCAAATACGGAAGCATCGCTTCCAAGCACGGAATCACCGGATCATTCCGATCCTGCGGAAAGTACGGAAGCCCCGGATGCTTCCGGATACGTCAACCCGGAGGACTGGAGCGACGATTGGGCCTCGCGTCCCATTCCGTCAAGCTTCGACCTGAGAAGCGTAGACACAGACGGCGACGGCGTTGGGGACCGCTGCTACGTGACGCCGGTAAAGCTTCAAAATCCATACGGTACGTGCTGGGGCTTTGCCGCGACTGCGGCCGTGGAGATCAGTCTTTTGGGCTCCGTTTATGATTATGACCCGAACGCATACACCTGGCTGGACTTATCTGAAAAGCAGCTTGCCTATTTTGCACACATGCCGAACCCGGCAAACGGCGAAGGATATCACCCGAACGTTGAATTGATGTCCAACGTATACTCCGGCGGGCAGGTATTTCTTGCCACGTCCACCTTTGCGCAGGGGATCGGCCCTTCCGATGAATCATCGAACCCCTTGTTCGAGTATCACGGCAATCAAATAGTTATGCAGCAGCGGTATTTTAACGGCGCCTATCAGCCGTTCTGCTACAGCGATCTGGACGACTGGAACATCCCCGAGGAATATCGCTTCTACCAGGACTACGTGCTGTCGGAGTCGATTTTTATCCCTTCCCCGGTCCTGGCCGAGAACACGATGTACGCAGGATACAACGAAGAAGGAACGCTGGAAATCAAAAAACAGCTTCTGCAAAAACGCGGCGTTGCAATCGGCTTCCAGGCGGATACCTCAAGGCCAAATCAGGATCTGCAGGAGGACGGAATCTATCTGAGCACGAAAAACTGGGCTCATTACACCTGGGAATACACCGGGGCCAATCATGGCGTCACGATCATAGGCTGGGACGACAATTATCCAAAGGAAAATTTCATAGCGGGTCATCAGCCTGAAGAAAACGGCGCATGGCTTGTGAAAAACAGCTGGGGCTCCGGGGAAGAAGATTTTCCGAACAAAGGTAACGGAAGCTGGGGAATTCCCGTCCAGAAACAGGACGCGAAGGGAAATCCCGTCTTTGACGAAAACGGCGAGCCCGTCATGGTGGGATCAGGGTATTTCTGGATTTCCTACTACGACAGGTCGATCTCAACCCCTGAGGCGCTTGTTTTCAACTACGCCCTTTCTCAGGATCAAATCAATCAGCACGACTATATGCCTGTCATTGCTTACTTAAAAGTAGTACTGGCGGAATACACCGGAGAAGAACAGAGACCGCAGCTCGAAGTCCGCGCAAAAGGCAATATCCCGCTGACCGAAGGGATTCATTATTCCGCTGAATACATCAACAACGTCAATTGCGGCGTGGGAAAGATTCTGGTGAAAGGAATCGGCGACTGTGTCAATCCCGACAATCCGTCCCCGTTGGTTTCTTTTTTGTAATCGTTCCCGCAAAGGCGCAGTTAACGTCTGTCACGGCCAACGGCAGCACCATTCACGTGAAGGTCGGAGATATGTGGGACACCGGAATCTCGTATTACGAAGTCGAATACTGCAAAAAGGGCGCAAACGAATGGACCGTCCTAAAGCTTGAAAACGAGCAAACACAGATCTCGGTGGACGGATTTGAAGCAGGCGAATATCTGTTCCGGGCCAGAGCCTTCCTGGACACAACATCAATTGAAGACAAAACTCCCGTGATTTTGAAATTATATAACGGCGCATACAGCGATGAGGTATCTGTCACCGTCAATTAATACCAGGTTTTCATAAACAATGGGCGCGTTGCAAGTCAACACTTGCAGCGCGCCCAATTTTATGGATTACTCAGGGAATGAAACGCAGACCTGCGTTTTGGTCTCAGCCCGCGCCTGTCGTCTTAATTCGCGGCGGCCACGGCGTCCACGTAGTGGAGCAGGGCGTTCATCAGGGCCAGCTCCTCCTGGGAGGTATTGGGATTCTCCCGTGCGGCCTTGATGTGGCCCTCCACGGACCAGATCGCCGGCGTGCCCCAGGCCGCGCCGTCCACCAGCGCGCTGACCTCGTAGGCCGTCCGCATATTGCGGGCAGTCAGTCCGCTGTAGCTCGCCTCGTAGACCCGCCCTTGGTTCTCGGCGTCCAGGTCGATCACCGCG
>JAFWTG010000027.1 GCA_017519005.1 Oscillospiraceae bacterium
ACATCGTTCCCAACTCCACCGGCGCCGCCAAGGCCATCGGCCTGGTCATCCCCGAGCTGGACGGCAAGCTGATCGGCTCCGCGCAGCGCGTTCCCACCCCCACCGGCTCCACCACCATCCTGATCGCCGTGGTCAAGAAGGAAGGCGTCACCGTTGAGGGCATCAACGCCGCCATGAAGGCCGCCGCCAACGAGAGCTTCGGCTACAACGAGGACCAGATCGTCTCCTCCGACATCATCGGCAGCCGCTTCGGCTCCATCTTCGACGCCACCCAGACCATGGTCTCCAAGATCGACGACGAGACCTTCCAGGTTCAGGTCGTGTCCTGGTACGACAACGAGAACTCCTACACCAGCCAGATGGTCCGCACCATCAAGCACTTCTCCAACCTGCTGTAAGCGTCCAGCGCAGCGAGAAAAAGCTCCGTCCGGAAGGACGGAGCTTTTTCTCGCTGAAATCAGAGCAAGCGCAGGTTCAGAATCGCGTCGATGGGAATGACGGAGCGGTCCTCCAGCTCCAGCAGGCGGTAGACCGGGTCCACCCGGCGGACGCTGAGGGTCTGCGTCCGGTATTCTCCGCCCAGCTTCAGCGCGTCCGGCTCGAACCAGGTCAGCTCCACCGCGGCCGATGCGCCGGCGGGCTCGGTCAGCTCCGCCAGGCGCTTCAGATCCTCGTTGAGCAGCTGCAGGGCGTCCTCATCCAGCTCGATCTGCCGGGCGGTCAGCCTGGCCGCCTCCCGGATGACCCCCTCGTAGCCCGTCAGAGCCGCAAAGGGGGAGAACTGGGCCGCCCGTTCCTCCATGGGCATGGGCGGATGCCGCCGCGAGACAGGGCGCTCCAGATGGATGATGTCGTCGTATTTCCCGGCCATGGCGGGGCTTCCTTTCGGCTGCTGCCGGGCTCAGAGGGACTGACGCCTGGCCAGGGTCCGGTTTTTGTATTCGTAGTCGCCGGTGACCTCCCGCAGGACCTGAATCTCCGGCGGCAGCTCCACCGCGTCCTCGTCGTTGCCGGCGTAGGCGAACATCACGGCCCGCTCCCGGGAGAAGGGATAGACGTCGATCTCGAAGCGCTCCCGCCCCCAGTTGAAGCGGTACTTGACCTTGTGCACCGGCTGCAGTTCCTGCTCCACCTCCAGGAGATACTTCTTGTACTCCTTGAAGGAAATGGGCCGCTCGGTGTCCCACATGGTTCCGTCCTCCATGCGGTGCTTCTCCGTATAGAAGTAGAGGTAGTCGGAGCCGTTCTTCTGCTTGCGGACCCGGCGCTCGATGTTGGGATTCGTCATCACCAGATAGTCCTGGGTCATCTCGAAGGGCACGGCGCCGTACTTCACCACCAGCTGGTTCATGTCCGGCATGGCGATCAGGTACTTGTGCTTCTTGTCCATGGGCTCGGGGCGGCCCACGATGCGGAAAATCTCCCGCATGGCCCGCTGGATCTTCTTCTCGAAGTTCACGTCGTTGTCCACGATTTTCAGATTGGGGTGAGCGCTCCAGGCCCGGAGGGTCCGGTCGTCCATCTCCACGGCGGAGTCCAGGCTCTCGGTGCGGGCGTTGTTGTCCAGATTGTAGGCAAACTCCGCCCCCTTGGCGCAGGTGACCAGGTGGATCACCGCGTCGTATTTTGCCATGACGGTCTGGGTGGTGAGGCCGAAGCGGCGGATCACCTGCTCAAACTCCTCGTCGGTGATGTAGGCCTTGTCGTCCAGCAGGGCCCGGTCGTAGACGATCAGCACGTTGGGCTCCGGCACGGCCTCGGCGGCCTGGAGGGCCAGCTGCTCCTTGTGGAGCTGGTCGGCCACCACGTAGTCCTGGAACTCCAGCATGGACAGGCAGTTGCCGAAGGGCTTGATGCCGAAGCCGGAGATCAGATCCGTGGCCGTCTCGGGGATGGTGATGACCCGCCAGCCCTCGTCCTGCTTGAATTCCTTCAGAATGCGGGAGATCAGCGTCGTCTTGCCCGCCGCGGGTCCGCCGGTGAGCACGATTCTGACGATTTTCTTATCCATAATCCATGCCGCCTTTCGTTTGTTTCTGGGTCTATTTTAGCACAGCTTTTCCCGCTTTGCAACAGCAAATCGGGATTTGTCCAGCTGCTTCGTAGGGGCCGATGCCCACATCGGCCCTCCCGCCGACCGGGGAAAGGGCCGATGTGGGCATCGGCCCCTACGTGATCCAAATCCGAATCGGGAGCTTTCACAAAAAACCGGGAGATATGCAAAAAATGGCGTTACGTCAACTATTTTCGCGCCGCCGGAGAAACGCTGACTTCGATTGCGGGCTTTCCACACGGCGGGGGGAAACGCCCGCAAACCGTTGCGTCAGCAGGCCTCGCGGACTGTGGAAAACCCTGTGGAAAATGTGCATAACTTTTATTCGCAGGAAATATTCAGGCGTTTTTTGTAAACCGCCTTGTTATCTGCCCGGGAAGAACTCCTCCACGAAATCCACCTTTTCCACGGTGAACTCCCGGCCGTTCAGATAGGCCAGCGCGCCAGCGTCTGTGGTAAAGGCGAACTTCAGATAATAGGAATAGAGCGCCTGATACTTCCGGTCGAAGCGCTTGTCCAGCCTGCCGTACTTGCCGTCCCCCAGCAGGGGAGTCCCGGCGGCGGCCATCATGGCCCGGATCTGGTGGGTCCGGCCGGTAATCAGCTCGCACTCCACCAGGGAAAGGCCGCCCCGGCTCTCCAGGGTCCGGTAGCGGGTCACGGCGGTCTTGGCCCCGGGCTGGGGCTTCTCGGTGACGTAGACCCGGTTTTGCTTCGCGTCCTTGAAGAGATAGCCCTCCAGGGTTCCGGCCCGGGGCTTCGGGGTCCCGTGAACCACGCAGAGGTACTTTTTCTCCAGCTCCCGGTCCTTGATCTTCTGGTTCAGAATCCGCAGGGCCTCGGCGGTCTTGGCGGCGATGACGATGCCGCCGGTGTTCCGGTCGATGCGGTTGCATAGGGCGGGGGTGAAGCTGTTTTCCGCCCGGGGCTTCCATTCGCCCCTGGCGTAGAGGTAGGCCTGGATGTGGTCGATCAGGGTCTTGCCGTACTCGGCGCCGTCGTGGGGGTGGACGGCCAGGCCGGGCCGCTTGTCCACCAGCAGCAGGTTTTCGTCCTCATAGACGACGTTCAGCTTCGGGGCCGTGACGGTCAGATAGGCGTTTTCCGGCCTGGGCTCGTCGAAGAACTCGTCGTTGATATACAGTTGCAGGACGTTCCCCTCGCAGAGCCGGGTGTCCCGCTCGGCCCGTTTGCCGTCCAGCTTGATGCGCTTCAGGCGGATGTACTTCTGGGCCAGGGAGGCCGGCAGCAGCGGCACGGCCTTGGCCAGAAAGCGGTCCAGCCGCTGCCCGGCGTCGTTTTTGGTAATCGTGATTTCTTTCATGAAGCACCTCCGGCAGAGACGGAAATCGGGGTTTGGCGATTTGAATGTAGCGCGGGCAATCTGCCCGCCCGACCCGCTTCAGCGTGCCGAAATTGCGGGCAGATTGCCCGCGCTACAGACGCACAAATCCGAATTTGGCAAACCGGCGCCTGATCGCCGCCTGTTATCATCATACTCGATTTCCCTTCGTTCCGCAAGCCAAACTTTTTTGCAAAAAAAAGAAAAAAGTGTTTGACAAACGGCCGGTTCGCCGCTATAATATTCCAGCATGACTATGAGATTAGGAGAAAGCGATGCTGCTGAACGTATCTGTCCTGAAGGACCATCCCGGCGGCTCGATCCCTTTTGAGGTCGTTCTTGATCTGCATGAGCTTGCATTCGGTGGATGCTGTCCCGCGACCGAGCCTGTTACGGCGGTGGGAGAGGTCCGGAATACCGCCGGCGTCTACGTGCTGAGCGGCACGGTGCGCACGACCCTCCACGGGCCCTGCGACCGCTGCGCCAGGGACGTGGACAAGCCTGTGGAGTTCCCGCTCCACGCCATTCTCGCCCCCGAGCTCTCCAACGACGACGGGGAGGAGGACCCCTGGCTCTTCCTGCTGGAGGACGGCTGCGCGGATCTGGACGACATTGTCACCACCACGTTCGTACTGAGCATGGACAGCAAGTTCCTCTGCAGGGACGACTGCAAGGGACTCTGCTGCCGCTGCGGGAAGGATCTCAACGACGGGCCCTGCGGCTGCGAGCCCGAAGCGGATCCGAGACTGGCTGTGTTACAACAGCTTTTGAAGAAGTAATATGTTGCCTTAGAGGCATTCAGACCGAGGAGGTGTCACCATGGCTGTTCCTAAGAGAAAGGTTTCCAAAGCAAGACGCGACAAGAGACGCAGCTCCCACTGGAAGCTGTCCGTTCCCGGCGTGGTCGCTTGCCCCCACTGCGGCGAGGCCCGTCTGCCCCACAGAGCCTGCAAGGCTTGCGGCTACTACAACGGTCGTCAGGTCATCGAAGTTGCTGCGGAGTAATTTCATGTGGAATGAAAGCTGAGAGGAAGGCGTTGGACGACCTTCCTCTCGGCTTTTTTCCGCAGTTGTGCGGAATTTACAATTTTTTTCCAAATACCGATTGAAAACCCCTGCCGATTATGGCATAATAGAGGGGACCTCTGGAAAGGAGGCTGACTATGTCCAAGCATTACGTCGCCATCGTGGGCAGGCCCAACGTGGGCAAGTCCATGCTCTTCAACAAGCTCACCGGCCAGCGCACGGCCATCGTGGAGGATACTCCCGGCGTCACCCGGGACCGGATCTACGGCAAGTGCGAGTGGAACGGTCGGAGCTTTGAGCTCATCGACACGGGCGGCATCGAGCCGTCCACCAATTCCGAAATGCTCCAGTTCATGCGCCGCCAGGCGGAGATCGCCATCGAGACCGCCGAGGTCATCATCATGGTGACCGACGTGAAGGTGGGCGTCACCGCCGCCGACATGGAGGTGGCCGCCATGCTGAAGCGGAGCAAAAAGCCCGTGGCGGTGGCCGTCAACAAATGCGACGCCGTGGGTCCCGTGAACCCCGAGGTCTTTGAGTTCTACGACCTGGGCCTGGGGGATCCCGTGGAGACCTCCGCCATCCACGGCCACGGCACCGGCGATCTGCTGGATTTCATCACCGAGCATCTGTCTCCCGACGACGGGGAGGACGAGGACGACGAGGTGGTGAAGGTCGCCATCGTGGGCAAGCCCAACGTGGGCAAGTCCAGCCTGCTCAACAGGATCCTGGGCGTGGAGCGGGTCATCGTCTCCGACGAGGCCGGCACCACCCGGGACGCCATCGACAGCTATTTTGAGAACGAGCACGGCAAGTACCTGTTCATCGACACCGCGGGCATGCGCCGCAAGTCCAAGGTGGACGACGCCATCGAAAAGTATTCCAATATGCGCTCCATCGCGGCCATCGACCGGGCGGACGTGGTGCTGATCCTGATCGACGCCAACGAGGGCGTCACCGAGCAGGACACCAAGATCGCCGGCCTGGCCCACGAGGCAGGGAAGGCCTCCATCCTGGTGATCAACAAGTGGGACCTGGTGGACAAGGACACCCACACCATGGACAAGATGACCGAGGAAATCCGCCAGGGGCTCAGCTATATGCCCTACGCGCCCATCCTCTTCATCTCCGCCAAGACCGGCCAGCGGGTGGACCGGCTCTATGAGCTCATCAACTACGTCAACGAGCAGGCCGCCCTCCGGGTCACCACCGGCATGCTCAACAGCCTGCTGGCCGACGCCACGGCCCGGGTCCAGCCTCCCACCGACAAGGGCCGCCGGCTGAAGATCTTCTACGCCACCCAGGCGGGGGTCAAGCCGCCGCACTTCATCTTCTTCTGCAACGACGCCAGACTGTTCCACTTCTCCTATCAGCGCTATCTCGAAAACCAAATACGGGCGGTGTTCGGCCTGGAGGGGACTCCGGTGAAGATCACGGTCCGCCAAAGGAGTGACAAGGAAGAATGATCGTATTCTGGTTTGCTGTCTGCGCCCTGGCCGGCTATCTGCTGGGCAGCTTCAACGGCGCGATTCTGATTTCCCGCTGGTTCCGCAAGGAGGACATCCGCACCAAGGGCAGCGGCAACGCTGGCCTGACCAACTTCTACCGCAACTACGGCGGCCTGGACACCCTGCTGGTCCTGCTGATCGACGTGGGCAAGACGGTCCTGGCCTGTTTCGTGGGCGGCTGGATCATCAAGGCGGCGGGCTTCGCCTCCGCGGACTTCCGCTTCGACTGGACCGACGAGGCCCAGATGCTCTGCGGCGGCTTCTCCGTCATCGGCCATATTTTCCCCATCTGGTTCGGCTTTAAGGGCGGCAAGGGCATCCTGACCTGCGGCACCCTGGCGGCCTTCGTGGACTGGCGCATCATCATGACCCTGCTGGTGGTCTTCATCGCCGTCGTGCTGATCACGCGCTACGTCTCCCTGGGCTCCATCATCGCGGCCGTGGTCTATCCCTTCCTCTTCTGGATCCGCTACCCCATCCACCAGAACGTCAGCGAGGGCACCGTCATGATGACCATTCTGGCCTTCTGCCTGGCGGGCATCGCCATCTACATGCACCATGGCAATATTGTCAGGTTACGAAACGGCACAGAAAGCAAGTTCAGCTTTCACAAGAAAAAGGAGTAGGGACGGCACTCTGCCGACCGCTCCCCGCTCGTAGCGGCGCACATTGTGCGCCACGTGCTCCCCGCTCCGACGAGGCATCAGGCAATAGGCATCAGGCATCAGGGGACGGGGGACGCGGATTGCCACGGGCCGTACCGGCCCTCGCAATGACAGAAACGGGATGTTTCCCGCCGGAGGAGGCGGCGTCCTCGACGCCCCGCGCGGTCCCGTCCGCAAAACCTCCCCTGCCAAGGGGAGGGGGACCGGCCGCAAGGCCGGTGGAGGGGTCTGCTCCCGCCCGGACGAATGAATAATGAATAGTGAATAGTTGTGGAATCGTTCAAATAGCCATTTGAACGATGGAAATGAAATGGACGCGGCCGGCAGATTGCCGGCGCTACAGGCGGGTCTGATGCCTGATGCCTGATCCCTGAACTCGAAGAGTCACGAAGTATGCCTTTTATCAACCTTCCATTGCAAAGAAAGGACGTATCGAATCATGCAAATCGCCGTCGTCGGCAGCGGCGGATGGGGCACGGCCCTGTCCATGCTGCTGCATGAAAACCGTCATGAGGTCACGCTGATTTCCTGGTCCGAGGAAGAGAGCCGGAATCTGGCCGAGACGCTGGAGAACCCCTTTCTGCCCGGCGTGAAGCTGCCCGAGGATATGGGCTACACCGCCGACCCCGCCGCCGTGGCGGAGTGTACGCTGGTGGTGGTGGTCCCGCCCTCCTTCGCCATTCGCTCCACCGCGGAGCGCATCGCCCCCTATCTGCGCCCCGACGCGATCCTGGTCTCCGCCACCAAGGGCATCGAGCCCGACACCGGCAAGCGGATGTCCGAGATCGTCTCCGAGGTCACGGGGAAGAAGGTCGTGGTCCTCTCCGGCCCCTCCCACGCGGAGGAGGTCAGCCGCCGGGTGCCCACCGGCGTGGTGGCGGCCTGCGAGGACCGGCTCCTGGCGGAGATCGTCCAGGAGGTCTTTATGAACGACCACTTCCGGGTCTACACCTCCTCCGACCCCCTGGGCGTGGAGCTGGGCGCGGCCATGAAGAACGTCATCGCCCTCTGCGCCGGCGTCTGCGACGGCCTGGGCTACGGCGACAACACCAAGGCCCTGCTGATGACCCGGGGACTCACCGAGGTGGCCCGGCTGGGCATGAAGCTGGGCTCCCGGACCGACACCTTCGCCGGCCTTACCGGCATCGGCGATCTGATCGTCACCTGTACCTCCATGCACTCCCGCAACCGCCGGGCGGGTATTCTGATCGGCAACGGCATGAGCCCCGACGCCGCCATGAAGGAGGTCGGCGCGGTGGTGGAGGGCTACTACGCCACAAAGGCCGTCAAGCTGTTGGCGGACCGCATCGGCGTGGACATGCCCATCACCCAGGCCGCCTACAAGGTCCTCTACGAGGGCGCCCCCGTGGGCTCCGCCCTGGCCTCCCTCATGACCCGCAAGAAGGGCCGCGAGATCGAGGACGCCGGCTGGACTCCCCGCCCGTAAAGGCGCGGAAAGAACAAGGACCCCGGGCCCGCATCGCAAAAACGCGATGCGGGCCCGGCTTTTCATGCGGCGGCACGAATTGTAAGTTTTTCAAGCCGGGTCAGGGTACCGGCGCGTCGGGGGGAGGCAGCGCATCGGGATAGGCCTCCAAAGCGTCCCAGCTTTCGACTGAGATCTCAATCCCGCCGAAACCGTTCAGATAGATCATGCCGGTTTCCGGGTCCTCCCAGTTAAAGAAGAGGCAATACCGGCCGTCCCGTTCCGCGGAATAGACCGCCCGCTCCCCGCCGGGCTGCCGGAAGCAGACGGCGCCCTCTTTGAGGGTATAGGCCTGGCCTCGCGTTTGCTCCGCAAGCTCGACCAGCCCCTGCAGCCCGGCCTCGGCAGCGACGCCGTCCATGGTGACCGTCAGCAGCCTGCAGTCCTTGGTGAACCAGCAGAGCTTGGGCGTGGGGTCATCCGTCTCAAAGTGGCGCGGCCCGAGACGCTTCGTCAGCGCCTCCGCGGAAAGCCCAAGCAACTCGGCGGGCTTCGGCGCTTCAATGGCCTCGATGCCCTGCATGGCGCAGAAATACGTTCCGTCCTGCAGGGGCTCCCAGCGCAGCAGACCCGTCACCGTCACGCCGTTTTCTGTGACCGCGGCGAAGACCCGCTGCCCGGCTGTGGGAACGGAGGAGCCCGTGACCTGGGGCCAGACCAGGCAGGCGCTGGCGTACAGAGGCAGACGGGGGATACCGCTCTGGGCGGCTGCCTCCCGGGCGATTGCGTTTATCTCCGTGAAGGAGCGGCCGTACCAGGTCCATTCCGGCCCGCCCCAGAGCTCGCAGCCCTCGGGCAGTGCGCCGCCGTTCAGCAGCAGCTCGCCGTCCTGAAGGGATACGGAAAGGATCTGCTCCGCCTGGGGGACGGTGCTGCCCGCCGCCGGGTCGAAGCGCTGCGGGGTATAGTGGAGCAGAACCCTTCCGCCCTCCTCCGCCAGCCGCAGCTCGCCCCAGGTCAGAGTGTAGATCTGGGCGGCCTTCAGAACCGGCCAGCCCGCCTCCAGGCCGTAGACGCAGAGCCCCGCGGTGAAGAGGCCCGAGGTGGGACCGTCGCACCAGTAGACCAGCTCCCGGAAGCCGTCTCCGTCCAGGTCGGCCCAGACCGGGTCATGAAGCTCGCTGCCCATGTAGAGCAGAGCCTTTACGGCCCCGGCGGGTCCGGCGATCCGGGGCGTTCCCTCCGCGTCCCGGCCCGCCGGCATGGGCTGATAGCCGTCCGGGGGCTGTGTCGGCTCCGGCTCGGTCTCCGTCGGGTCCGTGGCCTCGGATACGGGCTCCGTGGTGCTCTGCGGCAGCTTGGAGCGGGGGAAATCCGCCAGCCAGGCGGAGTCCACCGCCGGCACCAGGACGGCGGTGCAGTCGGTGTACAGGGCAATGTTCCAGTTGTCGGGCACCCAGAAGCGGTAGAAGGGGAGCAGGGTATCCCGGGAATCCGCAGGCAGATAGACCAGCTCGGCGAGCTCCAGGCTCTCCGGGGCCGGCGCGAGCAGACTGCCCCGCTCGCACAGGTAATTTCCCTCCAGGACCATGCTCCGGGCCTCCTCCACGGAGATGATGGGATACGTGCCCAGCAGCTCGAAGTCCGGCGGCACGGCGCTGTGCGCGCCCGGCTGGGGCAGCCGGTCCCAGGCCAGGGCCGTGACGTGCGTGCCGTCTGCGGTCAGCAGGCGGACGGCCTCGTAGCGGCGGGACAGCAGCTGCTCCGCCGGGTCCTCCCGGACGGGATAGAGCAGGTAGCTCTGATAAGCGCCGGAAAGGCTGCTCCAATCGTCGCAGACCGCCGGATGGCACTTGGGCAGCTTCAGCATGGCCTCCACCTGCTCGCCGCAGAGGACCATGACAGCGTCCCGGTATTCCCGCTCCATTTCCTCCACGGTCAGCTCCTCGGCGAAATCCAGCTTGACTTCGGCGCTGAGCTGATGCTCCTCGTTGAAGAACACCGTAATCCCGCCCTCCAGATCGACGGTAATGAGGCCCAGCGCAGTCTGCGCCTCATAGCTTTCAGTATACAGCTTTTCGACGTCATGCCTCGGGAGAATCTCCTCCGGCGGCGCGGTTCCCAGCCGGACGGCCGCGTCCCGCACCATGGACTTCAGCTCCGCCTCCGACCAGCGGCTCCAGCCGAGCACAGGGGGATAACGCATGGGATTGCCGTAGACCGGCAGGGCTTTCGCGCCGGTTTCCAGCGTCCAGCGGTCCACGGCCAGGGAACGCGCCGGATCGTCCAGCTTGCGGACCGCCTCGTCGGCATAGCTGCCCACGGAGAGCAGGGGCAGCCCGCCCTCCGGGGCTGGCGTCAAGGCGGTGTCGGACGCCCCGGGCAGGGCGGGGGATCTGCCGGCGAGCATCTGTTTCAAAAGCAGGAAGCCGCCCAGGCCCACGGCCAGGACCAGCACGGCCGCCGCGGCGGCCCCGATCCAGGGGCGGCGTTTCCGGACCAGGACGTTCTGATCGGCGGCGGCCAGCAGATCCTCGCCCACCTGGTCCAGACTGTCGAGCAATTCTTCGGGTTTCACAGCAAGCCCTCCTCTTTCAGGTAGTTTCTCAGGCGTTTCCGGGTTCGGGACAGAATCACGGAGACCTGGGCGGCCGAAATGCCGAAGCGGGCGGCAATCTCCGTCCGTTCGTCCAGGAAGTAGTAACGCCGCAGGAAGACGTTTCGGGCCGTCTCGGGCTGGGTCCGCAGAAAGCGGTCCACAGCCTGACCCAGCTCCTGGGCCAGGACGCCGCTCTCCACGCCGCCCCGTCCCGTCACCTGCTCCAGCTCGTCCAGAGAGAGCGTCACGGCGCGGCCGCCCCGCTTGGCGCTGCCCTCCCGCCGCAGCCGATCCAGACAGAGGTTCCGCAGGATCCGGGTCAGATAACTGCTCAGAGAGGCGGGACGCTCCGGGGGAATGCGCTGCCAGAGCCGCAGATAGCCGTCGTTGACGCATTCCTCCGCGTCCTCCCGGCTGCTCAGAATCCGTCGGGCCAGGCTCCGGCAGAGGGCGCCGTAGGCCCGGTCCGTCTCCTCGACGGCCCGCTGGTCCCGCGCCCAGTAGAGCGCGATGATCTGTTCGTCCTGCAAGGCGACCGCCTCCTTCCTGGTCTTCTCACCCTATCAGACGCAAACAAGGGAAAAAGCTTGCAGGTATAGTTTATCATTTTTCCCCGCTTTTTTCAAGATTCACACTTGTACAGGAGCAGAAAGCGTGGTAGAATACAGGAAATTCGGATTGTTCCGTCTTGATGATATTTTGTGAGGTGTCGTCCTTTGAAGCAAGCCGACGTTGTCGTCGTCCCCTGCGCCGATTATGAACCCGCCAGCGTGCGCCCCGCGCTGGAGGCGCTGATCGAGCGGGCCGGCGGCCTGGCCTGGCTCCGGCCCGGGATGCGGGTGGGGATCAAGGCCAATCTGGTGGCCGCCATGGCTCCGGATACCGCCGCCACCACCCATCCGGCGCTGCTGGCCGCTCTGGCGGAGCTCCTCCGCGAGCACGGCGCGGAGCCCGTGGTGGGGGACAGCCCCGGCGGACTCTATAACGGGGCCTTTCTCAGCCGCGTCTACGCCGCCTCCGGCATGAACGCCGCGGGTCTGCCCCTGAATCACGACTTCTCCACCCGGGAGATCGAGCTGCCCGAGGCCAGGCTCTGCAGGACCGCCGCCGTCACCGGCTGGCTGCTGGACTGCGACGCCGTGATCAACTTCGCCAAGCTGAAATCCCACGGCATGATGGGCCTCTCCGCCGCCGCCAAGAACCTCTTCGGCACGATTCCCGGCACCATGAAGCCCGAGTACCACTTCCGTTTCCCGAAGCCCGCCGACTTTGCCGATATGCTGGTGGACCTGGACGAATTCTGGAAGCCGCGCCTGCACATTGTGGACGCCGTGGTGGCCATGGAGGGCAACGGTCCCACCGCCGGGACCCCGCGGCCCCTGGGCTGCCTGCTGGCCGGGCAGAACCCCCATCGCGTCGATCTGATCTGCGCGCGGCTCATCGGTCTGGACCCGGCTGACGTTCCCACCCTGCGGGCGGCCCAGCGCCGGGGGCTCTGCCCGGAGACCGTGGACGCGCTGGCGATCGACGGCCCCTGGCGGGAGTTCGTGGCTGAGGATTTCCGGATCATCACCGAGCGCAGCGGTCTGCAGTTCCAGAACGCCATGGGCGGCGGGAAGCGGGGCGCTCTGTTCAGCAAATTCCTCAACCGGAGCATCGCGGCCCGGCCCGGCGTGGAGAAGGCGCTGTGCGTGGGCTGCCGCAAGTGCGAGCAGGTCTGCCCGGCGAAGGCCATCACCATGAAGAAGCGCCGCCCGGCAATCGACCGGAAGGCCTGCATCCGCTGCTTCTGCTGCCAGGAGTTCTGCCCCAAGGGGGCCATGAAGGTGCGCAGACCGCCGCTGGCGAGACTTTTGGCGCGATAAACCGGGGCGTTTTCGCGAATAAATGGGTATGACGCAGGAAATTGCTTGCAATTTCCTGCGTCATACCATATAATAGAAATGTTGCGAAGCAACAGACAAAGAGAAAAGCGAGATGAATTACCATATGGGTATTTCCGCACAGGCCCCCTGGCTGAAGTTTTACGGCGACACGCCCCGGCATCTGGACTATCCCCGGCTGACGATCTATCAGATCGTCCGGCAGACAGCCCGGGAGCATCCCAACCTGGTGGCCTACGAGTTTATGAATAAAGAGACCACCTACGCGCAGTTTATGCAGCGGATCGACAGCACCGCCCGGGCTCTGAAGGCTCTGGGCATCGGCAAAGGGGACCGGGTCACCATCTGCATGCCCAACTGCCCCCAGGCCCTGGACACCTTTTACGCCCTGAACCGCATTGGCGCCGTGTCCAACATGATCCATCCCCTTTCCGCTCCGGCGGAAATCGCCTTTTATCTGAACTTCTCCCATTCCAAGGCCATTCTGACCCTGGACCAGTTCTATCCCAAGCTGGAGGAGATCCGGGACCAGCTGGAAAACCCCGTGAAGGTGCTGATTGCCTTCATCAAGGACGAGCTGCCGGCCCCCCTGAATCTGCTTTACCCCATGACCAAGGCGGCCCGGAAGGTGCCCAAGCTTCCCAAAGGGGGCGACTACATCCTCTGGCGCGACTTCCTGCGAGGCGCGGGGAAGATAGACGAGCTGCCCCCGGAGGACGTGATGCAGAGCCGGGAGGGCGCCTCCATCCTCTACTCCGGCGGCACCACCGGCACCACCAAGGGCATTCTGCTCTCCTCCGACAACTTCAACGCCACCGCCCTGCAGACCATCGCGGCCTCCGGCCTGCCCAGCATCGTCAACAAGAAGATGCTGTCCGTGATGCCCGTATTCCACGGCTTCGGCCTTGGCATCGGCATCCACACCGCTCTGGTGGGCGGCGCCCGCTGCATTCTGGTACCGCAGTTCAACGTGAAGACCTACGCCCAACTGCTGGTGAAGAAGAAGCCCAATCTGATCCCCGGGGTCCCCACCCTCTTTGAGGCGCTGCTGCGGACGGATCTGCTGGAGGGGACGGATCTGAGCTTCCTGGACGGCATGTTCTCCGGCGGCGACTCCCTCTCCATCGAGCTCAAGCGCAAGGTGGACGCCTTCCTGAAGGCGCACAAGGCGAAGATCCAGATTCGCGAGGGCTACGGCACCACGGAGTGCGTCACCGCCTCCTGCCTGACCCCCAAGGACTACGCCCGCTCCGGCTCCATCGGCGTTCCCTTCCCGGACACGTATTATAAGATCGTCACCCCCGGCACCGAGGAGGAGATGGAGCCCAACATCGAGGGCGAGATCTGCATCTCCGGGCCCTCCGTCATGATGTGTTACGTGGACAACCCGGAGGAGACCGCCCAGACCCTTCGCCGCCACGCGGACGGGCGGATCTGGCTCCACACCGGCGACCTCGGCACCATGGACGCGGACGGCTTCGTCTACTTCCGCCAGCGCATCAAGCGCATGATTATCACCTCCGGCTACAACGTCTACCCCAGCCAGCTGGAGAATATCATTGACGGCCACGAGAAGGTCCTGCTGTCCTGCGTCGTGGGCGTCAAGGACAAGTACAAGATGCAGAAGGTCAAGGCCTTCGTGGTCCTGCGGCCCGGCTTCGAGCCCACGGACGAGGTCCGCGGCGAGCTCATGGATTACTGCCGGAAGCGCATCGCCAAGTATGCCATGCCCTGCGAGATTGAGTTCCGGGACGAGCTCCCCAAGACCCTGGTGGGCAAGGTGGCCTATCGGGTCCTGGAGGAGGAGGCCAACGCCCAGGCCGACACGTAAACGAAAAATGAAAAGCGAAAAACGAAAAACCGAGGAACCGATTACCGGGATTTCCAGGGGGCGGATTTGGGAGATTGACGCGATCCGGGGCCTTCTGATCCTCTGCGTCATCGCGTCGCATACTCTCTTTTACGCCGCCAACATCCTGCGGCGGATCAGCCTGCCCCAGAGCATCGTCTTCATCATGCAGTACGGCGGCCTGCTCTTCGTGGTGCTCTCCGGCTTCTCCGCCACCCTGGGCCGCCGGAGCCTCCGCCGCGGTCTGCTGGTCTTCGCCGGTGGAATGATCCTGACCCTGGGCTCCGTGCTGGCCGTTCACTTCGGCTGGCTGACGGAGGATATGATCATCCGCTTCGGCGTTTTGCATCTGCTGGGCCTGTGCATGATGCTCTACCCGCTGCTGAAGAAGCTGCCCACCCCGGCCCTGCTGGGCCTGGGGCTGGCGGTGGTCGCCGTGGGCTACTGGTGGGAGCTGAAGAGCGTCACGGTGGAGGCAAAGTACCTCTTCCCCCTGGGTCTGCGCTATCCGAACTTCAGCTCCGGCGACTACTTCCCCCTGGCGCCCCACCTGGGCTGGTTCTGCCTGGGCGCGGTCCTGGGCCGCAGCCTCTACGCGGAGAAGAAGACCCGGCTGCCGCAGATCAATCCCGAGACGCCGGTCCTCCGCTTCCTCCGCTGGTGCGGCCGGAATTCCCTGTATATCTTCATTTTGCATCTCCCTGTCGTCGGCGGCGTGATGATGCTGCTTTCCACGTAGCGCCGGGACGGAAGAGGCGCTCCCCAAAAAAAGAGAAAAAGAAGGAAAAAACGTGTCGAAACGAGAAAAAATCCGCCGGGGAGATCGGCGGGACGGCGTCTGGCTGCGGGAAGAACCCGCCATGAATCAGTTCACGGCCTATCTCTACCCCAACCGGGCCGATAACGAGGCCTACATCAACGAGGAAATCGATCTGCGGCCCATCGAGGCCTATCTGGCGAAGAAAAACGAGGGCCGGACCCAGGACAAATATACCTATTTTCACGTCATCTGCGCCGCCGTGGTGAAGGCCTTCGTCCTGCGGCCCAAGATGAACCGCTTCATCTCCGGCAACCGCCTCTATCAGCGCAATTATCTCTCCGTGGCTTTCGTGGTGAAGAAGAAATTCTCCGACCGCTCCGAGGAGGGCCTGGCCTTCCGCAAGTTCGAGGCGGACGCCACCATTGACAAGCTTCACGACAGCCTCTGCCAGGAGATTCACACCCAGCGCAAAGAGAGCCAGGTGGACAACTCCACCTACTTTATGGGCAAGCTGCTGAAGCTGCCCCGCTTCGTCCTGCGGCAGATCATGAAGCTTCTCTTCAGCCTGGACCGGAAGGGCAAGGTTCCCTACGAGCTCATCAAGGAGGACCCCAACTATTCCTCCATCTTCCTGACCAATCTGGGCTCCATCGACCTGAGCTGCGGCTATCATCACCTCTCCAACTGGGGCACCTGCTCCTGCTTCGTGGTGATCGGCAAGCGGCATCTGGCGCCGGAGTGCCATGAGGACGGCTCCGTCACGGTCCGTCCCGTCATCAACATCGGCATCACCCTGGACGAGCGCATCGCCGACGGCTACTACTACTCCAAGACCATGAAGCTGGTCAAGCATCTGCTGGCCCACCCCGAGCTGCTGGAGCTCCCCGCCGGCGAAGAGGTAGACTATCTGCCCAAGGACGACAGGCGCTTCACGAAGGAATAAGTAAGAAGTAAGAATTAAGAATTAAGAAATATCGACACGTTTACCTGTTCCTTATTACCTGTTCCAAATTTTTAATTCCCTGACGATAGGTGTGATAATATGAAGCTTTCCCTGATCATCCCTATGTACAACGAATCGGCGATCATCGCCGAAACTGCCAAAACCTATTTTCAATATTTATCCTCCCATTTCGAGGACTTCGAGCTGATTTTCGTAGACGACGGCTCCACGGACGACTGCGCCGCCCGGGTGGAGGCGCTGCGCCTGCCCTGCGTGCAGGTGCTGCGCTATACGCCCAACCAGGGCAAGGGCAACGCCGTGAAGACCGGCATGCTGGCGGCGACAGGAGACGTGCGCATGTTCCTGGACGCCGACGTGGCCTACGGCACCGAGGTCATCGGCCGGGCCGCGGCCCTCTTCGCGGAGCATCCGGAGGCGGATCTGGTGATCGGCTCCCGGCCCCTGCACCCGGAGGGCTACGCGGGCTACACCCTCCTCCGCAAGCTGGCCTCCGAGACCTACATCAAGGTGCTGAACGTGACGGGGGGCTTCCGCCTCTCCGACTCCCAGTGCGGCTGCAAGGCCTACCGGGGTCCCGTGGCGGAGCTGATCTTCGCCCGCACCGAAACCAAGGGCTTTGCCTTCGACTTTGAGACCATCCTCTGGGCCCAGAAGCTGGGCTGCGGCATTGTGGAGATGCCCGTCAAGATCATCAACCACAGGGCCTCCAAGGTCCACGTCTTCCGGGATACCTTCCGGATGCTGAAGGAGCTGCGAGCCATCAAGAAGCGCGTGATGAAGGAATAAACGCCATGCACCCGATCAAGCATTTCAAGACCATCACAAAGCACCGCCACCTGGTCATGGGCTATTGCATCCGCGTGGGCCTGGTCCGGCAGGGCCTCTGCCACGATCTGAGCAAGTACAGCCCCACGGAGTTCTGGCAGGGGGCCAAATACTGGCAGGGCACCCGCAGCCCCAACGCCAGGGCCCGGGAGGCGGAGGGCTATTCCACCGCCTGGATGCACCATAAGGGCCGCAACAAGCACCATTACGAATACTGGACGGACGTGCCTCCCGGCGAACACGACTACAAGCCCGTCCCCATGCCCACCCGCTATCTGGTGGAGTCCGTTCTGGACCGGATCGCCGCCTCCAGGGTCTACCGGGGCAGGGACTACGCCGACGGCGACGCCCTGGCCTATATGGCCCGGGAACGCGCGCAGGAAAAGCTCCATCCGGAGACCTACGCGAAGATACACTTCCTGCTGACGCTGCTCCGGGACAGGGGAGAGGATGCGCTCTTCCGCTTCCTCCGGGAGGTCGTGCTGAGAGAGGTCCCCTACGGGCAGTGGGAGGAAAGGAAGAAGCAGATCTGATGATCACCATCAAGCTCGCCGGCGTCAACGTCGGGATTGAGAATCGAAACGATTTTACACACAGAGTCCGGGACTGGCTCACGGAGGCGCAGCCGGATTTCACCGTCCGGGTCAGCCCGGAGGAGCTGGCGCGGGAGGATCATGGTCGGGGTCTGCCCGAAAACTATCTGGAATACGTCTGCGCCTATCGTCACATCGCGGAGCGGATGCCGGACTATGATGCCTTCGTCTTCCACGGAGCCGCCGTCGTGGTGGACGATCTGGCGTATCTCTTCACCGCGCCCAGCGGCACCGGCAAGACGACGCACGTCCGGATCTGGCGCGGCGTCCTGGGCCAGAAGGCCTGGATTCTGAACGGCGACAAGCCCATCCTGCGCCGGACGGACGCGGGCTTTACGGTCTGCGGGACCCCCTGGCGCGGCAAGGAGAAGCTCGGCGAAAACGCCGAACGGCCCGTCCGGGGCATCTGCCTGCTGCGGCGCGGCAGCGAGAACCGCATCGTGCCGGCCGAGCCTGCCGAGATGGTCAGCTTCCTGACCCGCCAGATCTACATTCCGCAAGCTCGTGAGCAGGCGGATAAGCTGCTGGGGCTCCTGGATGAATGCTGCCGGACCGTCCCAATCTGGTCCATGCGCTGCACCCGCGAGCCGCAGGCCGCCAACGTGTCCTACGAAGCCATGCGGCCCGCTTCGCGAATGAAAAATGAAGAATGAAAAATGAAAAATTGCGGAGTTTTCAAATTGCCATTTGAAAACGTGGAAAACGGGGGCGGAAACGCCTCGCATAAAAAACGGACGCGCTTTCCGGCGCGTCCGCGTTCTTTATACAAATGTATGTGTTATTTTTTCATCCGCCGGATATCGTCGCCCAGAAAGTAGATCACCCGATAGCTTCCGACGAGGCGGGAGGCGATCTGGCCGCCGTAGCGGGCCTCCAGGTCACGCTCGTTCAGGTTTGTGGAGATCAGCGTGGTCTTCTGGCCCAGCAGCCGGGAGTTCACCAGCTCGTAGAGGGCCGCCTTGACGAACTCCGTGGTCATCTCGGTACCCAGGTCGTCCACGATCAGCAGCTCGCAGTCCCGGTAGTCGCGAAGGCTGTCCGCCTCGGCCCGCTCAAATTTGACAGCCTCGTAATCGGAGAAGAGCTTCCCCGCCGTTACGTAGACGACGCTGTGGCCGCTCTCCGCCGCCTGCCGGGCGATGCAGGCCGAGAGAAAGGTCTTCCCCAGGCCGGTTGCCCCGGAGAAGAGCAGGCTGCGGGCACCGGGCTGGAACTCCTGCGCCCAGCGTTTGCAAAAGCTCAGATTTTTCTGCATCAGCTGCCGGGCGGAGCAGCCCAGCTCGGGGTAGAAGCGCTCCGGATAGAGATCCAGGGAGAAATGCTCAAAGCGCTCCCGTCCGCTGGGCAGCAGGACCGCCAGCTCCCGCTTCTGCTCCTGACGGCAGAGCTCCTGCAGGCACTCGCACATCCTGGAGCCGACGTAGCCGGAGCCTCCGCAGAGGGAGCAGACGGGGCTGTCGTCCAGATAGTCGTCGGGCAGCTCCGCTTCGTCCAGAATCCACAGGCGTTCGTTCTGCAGCGCTTCGTTCTCGGCCCGGAGCCGGGCCAGCTCCGCCTGGGGGTCTCCGTCCCGCTGGAACACCAGCATGGCTGCGCGGGCGGCGGTGCTCCGCAGGCTGCGGTCAATCTCCCGCAGGCGGGGGCGCAGGGCGTAGGCTCTGGAGAGATGGTCCTCATATTCCGCTCGCTTGCGCTCGTTCTCCTGGCTGAGCCGGGCTCTTGCCCGGTTCAGAACGGTGTTGGTGTAGGCCATGCTCAATCCTCCTCCAGCATCTGCTTCGCGGCGTCGAGCATGGCGGGGCTCGGCGCTTCCCCGTGGCGCTGATAACCGCCCTTGCGGGCCGCGGCGGCGGGCTTGCGGTCCAGGGCCTTCACCTGGTCGGCGGTGTAAAGCCCCTGGGCGTTCCAGCGCTCCAGGATGCTGTTCATGTACTTCCAGGTCAGGCCGCCGGTGTTTTCACAGGTTTTCTCGTAGGCCAGCTCCACCGCGTCGTCGGCGAAGCCCATATCCGCCCAGCTCTGGAGCCAGCGCTCCTCGGCGGCGGTCAGGCGGCGTCCCGTGAGACCCAGCAGGCGGCAGAGCTCGCCCTGCCGTGTGTTTTTCTTCGTCTCATTCTGCATATAGGCCGCGGCCTTCTCCAGCGTGTCGATTCGCTCGTCCGCCCAGCGATAGGCCTCCTTCTCGATCATCCGCATGGAGGGCATCCGGCCCGCGCCGCGCGCGCGGCTCCGCTCTACGCAGTAGTGGACCAGGACGTTCACGACCTCCCCGGGCAGCCCCAGGTACTCCACAACGGCCAGCAGAATTTTCAGCTCCTCCGTGTTCAGAACCCGCCCCATGCAGCGCTGGACCTCGCCCACCAGCGGCCGGAAGCCGGAGCGGGGCAGCTCCATCTGTCGGCGGACGTCCTCCTCGGTGTATTCGGGCCGCTGCGCGGGCTGCTGAAACCGGGGATTGGCGCTCTCGTCCAGGCCCAGCTGCCGCAGCAGGGCCGCGGCGCATTCCAGCCGCGCCTCGTTGAAGCCCGTCGCCACGTCGCTGAGCTCCGCGGCCCGACAGAGATACAGCAGCGCGCTGTCTCCGTTGCCGGCGGCCAGCAGCTTCCGGATGCTCTGGCTGGACAGTATTACCTCAGACATTTCCGATCCACCTCTCAATCTGCGCAGGGGCAGGCAGCCCCTGTTCAGCAATCAACGACAGTAAAAAACATTATATCACACAAACGCCGTCCGGACAAGACGCTGACTTACCTGAACTTCGCACAAAAAAACGGGTCGATTTTTGGAGGCCTGCCATATTTTGTGGCAAGCTGCGAAGGCCGCCCCAATTTACAGAAAATTTGCTTTTTTGCGTTGAAACTTTCAAAGAATTGTGGTATCATACAACTATTGTATTTCACTGCGAAACAACACAGAAAGGGAAGTAACAATATGAAACAGAACAAAACTCTCGTGCTGATTATCGGCATTCTGCTGGCTGCCGTTCTGGTGGTGGCGCTGATTCTCGGCATCCGCGCGCTGGTCAAGCCCTCCGGCACCCCCACCGCAGCCGAAACCGCCGCCGGGACCGGTGCGCCTGCCGGCTCCACCGAGGCCGCACAAGGCGGCGAGGTCCCCGCCAGCGGCGAGACCGCGGAGCCGGCTTCTTCCTCCGCCCCCGAGGAGACCATGGAGGAGACGCCGGAGATGGCCGCCGCCAGGACCAAGGACGCCTACACCCTGGACGAGCTCGGCGCTGACGATCCCAGGCTGGACCTGACGGTTGGCGTCAGCGGCGACGCGGAGCTGAGCAATCGTCAGCTCCAGGTCTACTACTGCATGCAGTTCTTCAGCTTCATGAACCAGTACGGCGGCTATGCCTCGATGCTGGGGCTGGACGAAACCAAGCCCCTGCGGGATCAGCCTTCCACCGTCGGCAAGCTGACCTGGGAGCAGTACTTCCTGATGACGGGCATTGAGCAGTTCCGGCAATATTCCGCCGTAGCCGCCAAGGCCAGGGCGGAGGGCTACACGATGACCGAGGAGGAGCAGGAGCAGCTGCAGAAGGCAATCAGCGGCATGGAGGAGGACGCCAAGGCCCAGGGCATGGAGACGGAGGCCTATCTCCAGAGCTTCTTCGGCCCCACGGTCCGGATGCAGGACTACGAGCAGTACATGCAGACCTATTTCCTTGCCATGTCCTATGAAAACAACCTGTACGAAAACCTCAACCTGACGGACGCGGAGCTGGAGAAGTATTTTGACGAGCACCCCGACGAATTCACGGGCATCGACAAGACGCTCCGCAACGTCAACGTCCGTCACGTGCTCTTCCTCTCCGACGCCGACGGAAACAACGAGGTCACCGACGAGGAGAAGGCCGCCGCCAAAGAAAAGGCCGAGGCCCTGCTGGCCGAATTCCGGAAGGCGCCCTCCGAGGAGGCCTTTGCCGCGCTGGCGAAGGAGCAATCCGAGGACCCCGGCTCCAAGGAGGAGGGCGGTCTCTACGAGGACGTGTATCCCGGCCAGATGGTGCAGAGCTTCAACGACTGGTGCTTCGACGCCGCCCGGCAGCCCGGCGATACCGACGTGGTGGAAACCGAATACGGCTTCCACGTGATGTATTTCGTCGCCCAGACCGACGAGTACTACTGGAAGAGCCGCGCGGAGGAAAACTGCGCCGTGGAGCGGATGCAGAAGCTGATCGACGAGATCGTCTCGGCCCAGAGCCTGGAGCTCCGCTACGAGGACGTGGTCCTTGCGCCGATCCCCATCCCCGAGGCAGAGGAGTAATTGTAAAACAGAATCGGGAGCCGGTACAGCCCGGCTCCCGATTCTGTTTTTTCGCGGCGCGTGCTGCCTGCCTCAGCGTTTCCGCGCATAGGGCGTGTCCGCCAGGGGGAGGCTGGTGCGGCGTTGGCCGTCGCGCTGATAGTAGGCCTCCGCGATGGCGGGGGCGGTGGGGATGGAGGTAATCTCGCCGATGCCGATGGCCCCGTTGGCGTAGGGCAGGCCCGGCTTCTCCACCACGACGGCCTTGATCTCCGGGATCTGGTCCGCCTTGAACAGGCCCAGGGTGCCGAATTTGCCGGTGGGCCTGCAGTTGTCGTCGATGGGGTAGCGCTCCGTCAGGGCGAAGCCCATGGACATCACCATGCCGCCCTCGATCTGCCCCTCGCAGGAGAGGGGATTGACGGCCTTGCCCACGTCGTGGACGCCGACGAGCTGCTTGATCCGGCCCGTTTCCCGGTCCAGGACGCAGAGCTGGGTGGCGTAGCCGTAGGCCACGTGGCTCACGGGGTTCGGCACGTCTGCTCCCAGCCGGTCGGTCTTGGCCAGGTATTCCCCGTAGAACTCCTGTCCCTTCAGCTCGGCAAGAGTCTTGCCCACCATCGCTGCGCGCAGCTTTTCGCAGGCCCGGCGCACGGCCTCGCCGGTGATCAGGGTCTGGCGGGAGCCGGAGGTGTCGCCGGAGTCCGGGGCGATCCAGGTGTTGGAGCGTTCGTAGACGATCTGCTCTGGCTTCAGCCCCGCGTTGGTGACCACCATCTGGACCAGCACCGTCCCCAGGCCCTGGCCGATGCAGGAGGCGCCGGAGTAGACGTGGAGCTTCCCGTCGTCCTCGACGATCAGCTTGGCCCGGCCCCAGTCCGGCAGGCCCACGCCCACGCCCGCGTTCTTCATGGCGCAGGCCAAGCCCACGGGCTCGCCGGCGGCAAGGGCCGCGTCATAGTAGGGCTTTGCTGCCTCCAGGGTTTCCACCAGGCCCGTCTCCGGGCCGACGATCTGCCCGTTGGGCAGGACGCCGCCGGGCCGGATGGCGTTTCGCATCCGGATCTCCCAGGGGGAGATGCCCACAATTTCTGCCATCTCGTTCAGCAGGCTTTCAATGGCGAAGCAGGTCTGGGTCACGCCGAAGCCCCGGAAGGCCCCGGCGGGGGGATTGTTGGTGTAGTAGGCGGTGCCATCGATCTCAAAGTTCTCATAGGCGTAGGGCCCGGCCGCGTGGGTGCAGGCCCGCTCCAGCACGGGGCCGCCCAGGGAGGCAAAGGCTCCCGTGTCGGAAATCACCCGGGCCTTCACGCCCTGGATGACGCCGTTTTCATCGCAGCCCAGGGTGAAGTCCATGGAGAAGGGGTGGCGCTTGGGATGGACCAGAATGGACTCGGCCCGGCTCAGCTTCACCTTCACGGGCACCCGCGCCAGGTAGGCGATCAGGGCCGCGTGGTGCTGGACCGACATGTCCTCCTTCCCGCCGAAGCCGCCGCCCACCAGCATGTTTTCCACCAGGCAGTGCTCGTAGTCCACGCCCAGCATGGCGGCGCACTCGTGGAGGGTGGTGTGGGCGCTCTGGTCTGTGGTCAGCAGCTTGACGCCGCCGTTCTCCAGGGGCAGGGCCACGCAGCACTCGGGCTCCAGGAAGGCGTGCTCCGTCCAGGGCGTTTCAAAGTGCCGGGTGATGACGTGGGCGGAGCGGGCGATGGCCCCCGCCGCGTCGCCCCGGCTGACGTGCCGGTAGGCCTGGACGTTGCTCTCGTCCCCGTCGAAGACCAGGGGCGCGTCCGGCGCGGCGGCCTCCGCCGGGTTGTGGACCGCGGGCAGGACCTCGTATTCCACCTTCACCAGCTTCTTGGCGGCCTCCAGGGTTTCCCGGTCCCTGGCGCAGACCAGGGCCACGGAATCGCCTAAGTAATGGGTCAGCTCCCCGACGCCGATCAGGGTGGGCTGGTCCTTTTTGATATGGCCCACGTTGACCTGGCCGGGGATATCCTTTGCCGTCAGCACGCAGACCACCCCGGGCAGGGCTGCGGCCTCCGCCGTGTCGATGGAGAGGACCCTGGCCCGCGGGTAGGCGCTGCGCACCGCGGAGCCGTAGCACATTCCCTCCACGTACACGTCGTCGGGATACCGGCCGAAGCCCTGGACCTTCTCCGCCACGTCGATGCGGGCGGCCCGGCTGCCCACCTGATACGGGCTGTCGGCCTCCGGCGGCAGCTTCCCCGCCCGGAGATAGTCAGCCGCCAGCAGGATGCCGTCGATGATCTTCACGTAGCCGGTGCAGCGGCAGATGTTGTTGCGGATGGCGTAGCCGGCCTCCGCCCGGGTGGGATTGGGGTTCCCGTCCAGCAGGGCCTTGGCCGCCATCACCATGCCGGGAATGCAGAAGCCGCACTGAACCGCCCCGGCCTCGCCGAAGGCCCGGGTGAACACGGCCTTTTCAAAGTCGGAGAGGCCCTCCACGGTCAGAATGCGCTTGCCCGCCAGCTTGTCGGTCATGGGCACGCAGGCCTTGGTCAGCTTCCCGTCGATCAAAACGTGACAGGTTCCGCAGGCACCCTCGCTGCAGCCGTCCTTGACGCTGGTGAGCCGCAGCTCGTCCCGCAGAAAGCGAATCAGCTTTTGGTTCTTTGAGGGGGTGACTTCCGTTCCGTTGACGATCAACGAGGCCATGCTCCATCTCCTCCGTTCGATGTCATTCGTTGTATATACATTCTATCAAATAATTATAACACAGGGCAGACCGGTTTTCAATCGCTTCCAAGGAAAAAACGAGCCCCAGGGGCTCGTTTTTTCCTTGGAATGAAGTTACGGCGCTGATACCGCCTCGGCCAGATAGACCTCGGGGCAGAGGTCCCGGAGCTCCAGGGCGGTGGAGAGGGCCTTGAACTTGCTGCAGAAGAGGCCGAAGACCACGGAGCCGGTACCCGTCAGCCGGGCGCCCACGGCCTCGTGGGCCAGCATGACGCCCCGCAGCCGCTCCACGATGGGATACTGCCGGGCCACCAGCGGCTCGAAAGCGTTTTCCAGGCAGGCGCCGATGGCGTTCCGGTCTCCGCGCCGGATGGCGTCGAGCATGGCTGGGGTGTCGGGGCGGACGCTGACGCCGGCAGCGTCAAGCTCCCGGAACAGTGCCGGGGTGGAGACGGAGAATTCCGGCTTAGCCAGCACGAAATACAGCTCTCCCGGCAGCGGCGGCAGGCGGCTCAGCAGCTCGCCCCGGCCCCTGGCCAGCGCGACGCCGCCAAAGAGACAGTAGGGGACGTCGCTGCCCACCCGCAGCCCCAGCTCCCGGAGCTGCTCGGCGGAGAAGCGGCCGTAGTGCCGGTTGAGGGCGCGCAGCACGGCGGCGGCGTCGCTGCTGCCGCCGGCCATCCCGGCCTGGGCGGGAATCCGCTTTTCAACGTGGATCGACAGGCCGTCCGGATCGACCCCGGCGGCCTCGCAGTAGATCCGCGCGGCCTTCCAGCAGAGATTGTCCTCCCCGGCCGGGATGCCCGGACAGTCGCAGAGGACCGCCCAGGGTTCTCCGGTGCCCAGCTCCAACGTGAGCTCGTCGGCCAGGGAGACGGAGATCATCACCATCTCCAGCTCGTGATAGCCGTCGGGCCGCTTTCCGCGTACGTCCAGCGTCAGATTCAGCTTGCCGTACGCGGTTTCACACAGCCGGATCACTTGATTTTCCGGGCTTCCAGATAGTAGCGCTTCTCGCGGGCGTGGCCCATGGAGAAGGTCTTTCTGGGGAGAATGCCGTCGGCAATGACGCCGCGGAAGAGCTGGCTCTTCTCCATGGCGGGCAGCAGGAAGCCGATGGCCTTCGGCTTCTTCGCCAGGTCGATGAGCACGTCGTCATCGTGGATATAGTCGATCTCGCCGTCGTGATCCTTCAGATACTTGTCCAGGAAGCTCTGCAGGGCGCCCACGGCCAGCTGGCTCTTCGCTCTGTCCAGACAAATGGTGCCGGACTTGTCTCCGATGAACCACTTGACGGGGAAGCCGCCCTCGGCGCACCAGCTGTCCTCCAGCTCCTTCAGCAGCTCCTCGGGCTCCGTGTTGAAGATGACCCGGTGGATGGGCTCGAAGACCTGGGCGGGATCGTGGATGTTCTCCAGCTCCACCAGGGCGAAGCGGGCGGGGTGATTGCTCAGGTCCACGCCGGGATTCTTGGCCTTCAGCTCCTCGTAGCAGCTCTTGGCGGTGGCGAGGCTGTGGTTGCCATCGCCCACGGCGAAGACCATGGGGACGCCGGGCAGCCCCTCGTACTTTTTGCCCACGTTGGCGGTGTAGTCGGTGAGGCGCTGCTCAAAGGCCCTGACCTCCTCGCCGTCCACCAGCCAGCCGGTGATATGGCCGCCGCCCTCCATCAGATCGAAGTCGTAAAGCTTCCGGAGGCCGTCCTTCTTCGCGGCGATGGGCTCGATCAGGACCTTGTCGTGGTCGTCGGCCAGCATCAGGATGTGGGGCAGCTCCAGAGGCGCGTCGCGGCGGACCCGCTGGCGGGGCGGGATGCGCTCCACAACGGTCTTCTCGGTGGCGCGGATGGCGGAGCTGGAGCCGGTGGAGTAGTCGTAGGCGTCCAGATCCACCATGCCCATCAGGCCCAGGCGGACGGAGCCGTTTTCCAAGGTCCGCTCCACCAGCACCAGGCTGTGGGGATAGCAGGCGAAGACGTCGTTTCTCAGATATTCGCCCATGGTCTTATTGATCAGCGCGGTGTGCTCCGCCTCCTTGGGCGTGCCCAGCTCGGCCTCGGGCAGAATCAGATTGATGGTGGAGGGGCTGCCTGCCGCGTTGGCGCGGACCCGGTCCCAGTACTTCTGGTCGGAGGTGAACTGGTCGCAGGCGATGACGGCCCACTTCTCCATGGGAACGTCGCGGGGCAGCAGAATGTCAGCGGGTAAGAAAGCGTTCATGGATCAAATCCCCCTTATGGAAATAGGTAAGTAAATTATAACAAATTTGTCCGGCTTTTGCAACCGGAAACTGTAAATTTTTATCAAAAAGGCCGCGAATAAAACGCGGGAAATACGGGCATACTGAAAGCGAAGTAAAAATATAAGGAGGCAAAACAATGGACACTGCCGCGTTGCTGCTGGTGATTATCGGCGCGCTGAACTGGGGGCTGATCTCCCTGTTCCAATTCGATCTCGTCGCCTGGATCGGCGGGGGCCAGGGAGCTCTGCTGAGCCGGATTATCTACGGCGTCGTCGCCCTGGCCGGCGTCTGGTGCATTACCCTGCTGTTCCGGGACAAACGGGAAGCCCTGACCGAGTGATCCCGCCGGCCTTCGGCCCGGCAAATTTGATATGCTGCACAAAAATCAAAAAATATTTGATTTTTGTGTAGCATATTTTGTTTTTATCTGCTATAGTGTATGGTACGATATTATAACTGTAGCCAAAACCGGCTGCGGGACATCATCTGGGGTGAGGAAATGGAACGTTCGGTCAAGCGTCTGCTGCGCAACGAGGCCTATATGTTTGCCGCGGCGCTGGTGATTTTCGGCGGCGTGGCCGCCGCCCGGAGGGACTACTGGTTTGCCGCCGCCCTGGCTGCCGCCGCGGTGACGATTCTGCTGATCAGCATTGCCGTTTCCCGGCAGCGGGTGAGAAGCGTCGCCGCCAGCGTTCAGTCCGCGGTGGACAATCTCAGCCGCTCCGCCTCCGTCACAGCCCCCTGGCCCATGGCGGAGGTCCGGATGCTGGACGGTGAGATCCTCTGGCACAACCACCAGTTCCAGAAGGCCCTGAACACCGTGGAATCCCGCGTGGGAGAGCCCATCGGGCAGGTGCTCCCCGGCCTGCGGCTGGACTGGCTGAAGTCCGGGCAGACCGAGGCCCCCGAGGAGCAGCAGATCCGGGAGCGGCGCTTCCGGACCCTGGGCTTCGTGCCCAGGCACGACAACGGCCCCGAGGCCGTCGCCCAGCTGCTTTGGATCGACAGCACCGAGCTCCTGGAGACCCGCGACGAGTATCTGCGCTCCCGGCCGGTGGTCTCCATCATTCTCATCGACAACTACGACGAGCTCACCAATAATCTCAACGATTCCGGCGTCTCCAATCTGAACGCCGCGCTCAACGAGCGCATCAGCGCCTGGGCGGAGAAGATCGGCGGCCTGTTGCGGAAGCTGGAGCGCAACCGGTTCCTCTTCATCTTTGAAGCCAAGGACCTCTTCCGGATCACCGAGGGCAAGTTCTCCCTGCTGGAGAGTGCCCGGGAGGTGACGAGTCCCAGCGGCATCGCGGCCACCATTTCCTTCGGCGTGGGCAAGGACGGGGCCAACATTCAGGAGAACTACGATTTCGCGGCTCTGGCCCTGGAAATGGCCCTCTCCCGCGGCGGCGATCAGGCTGTCATCAAGGACAAGTACGACTTCAGCTTCTACGGCGGCCGCGCCGTGGAGACCGAGCGCCGCAGCAAGGTCAAGTCCCGGGTCATGGCCTCCTCACTGACGGCCCTGATCCAGCAGGCCAGCCGGGTCTTTCTCATGGGCCACCGAAACGCCGACGCCGACGTGATCGGCGCGGCCTGCGGCGTTGCGGCGCTCTGCCGGAGTCTGGGTAAAAAGGCCAATATCGTGGTGGACCGCTCTGCCAACTCCGCCCCGAAGCTGCTGGACCTGATCCAGAAGGAGCCCCAGTACGAGGACGTCTTCCTCTCCGGCCAGGACGCGCTGATTCTGGCGGACGCCAAGAGCCTGCTGGTGGTGGTGGACACCAACCGCCCCGAGCAGGTGGAGAGCCGGGAGCTGCTGGACTCCATCAGCCGGGTGGCGGTCATCGACCACCACCGTCGGGCCGCCGACTACATCTCCAACGCGGCGCTGAACCTCCATGAGCCCTTCGCCTCCTCCGCCAGCGAGCTGGTGACGGAGCTGCTGACCTACACGGTGGACGCCAAGACCATCCTGCCCTGCGAGCTGGCGGCTCTGATGGCGGGCATCGTGCTGGACACCAAGAACTATACGGTCCGGGTCAACAGCCGGACCTTCGAGGCCGCGGCCTTCCTCCGCTACCAGGGCGTGGACCCGGTGGACGTGAAGCGCCTCTTCCAGAGCGGCTTTGAGGAGACGGTCCGCCGCTACCGGGTGATCGAAAACGCCCGGGTCTACCGCGGCGATATCGCCATCACCGCCGCCG
Source organism: Oscillospiraceae bacterium (assembly GCA_017519005.1). Taxonomy (GTDB): domain Bacteria; phylum Bacillota; class Clostridia; order Oscillospirales; family Oscillospiraceae; genus JAFRPC01. Next base: position 28,890 of record JAFWTG010000027.1, read on the forward strand.
ACGAGGAGGTCAGCCGGCCGATGGCGGGCCAGGCGGCGGACGAGCTGCTGAGCATCGACGGCATCCACGTCTCCTTCGTCCTCTTCCGCCAGCAGGACGCGGTCTTCATCTCCGCCCGCTCCGTGGGCACGGTGAACGTCCAGGTCATTCTGGAGTCCCTGGGCGGCGGCGGCAACGCCGTCACCGCCGGCGCCCAGCTCAAGGGCGTCAGCATGGACGAGGCAAAAGCCAGGCTGATTACAGCCATCGACAACTATTTCAACGAGGAATAACCCAGCGGAGACCGGTATCGTCTGGCTCCGCACAGAAAGGAGAATATCTATGAAAGTGATACTGACGCAGGACGTTCGCGGCCAGGGAAAGAAGGGCGAGATGATCAACGTCTCCGACGGCTACGCCCGGAACTTCCTCTTCCCCCGCAAGCTGGCCCAGGAGGCCACTGCGGATAATATCAACACCATGCGCATGAACGACAAGGCCAAGCGCGAAAAGGAGCAGCGGGCCCGCGAGGAGGCCGCGGCCATGGCCGCGAAGCTGCGGGAGCTGACGCTGACCGTGGAGGCCAAGGGCGGCGGCGCAGGCCGGCTCTTCGGCTCTGTCACCAGTCAGGAGATCTCCGACGCCCTGAAGGCCCAGGAGAAGCTGGACCTGGATAAGCGCAAGATCGTCATCGACGAGCCCATCAAGACCGTGGGCCTCTACACCGTCAAGGTCAAGCTGGGCTTCGGCATCGACGCGCCCCTCAAGGTCGACGTGAAAGAAAAGTAAAAACGAAAAAGGAAAAACGAAAAACTGTGGTGTTTTTCAAATTTCGTTTTTCCGAGGTGATAACATGCCAGATTATGAAGAATTGACGTCGAGACAACTCCCCCAATCCCTGGAGGCCGAGCAGGCCGTGCTGGGCTCCATGCTGATCGACAGCCGCTGTGTGGGCGACGTGGTGGGCATCCTGAAGCCGGAGGATTTCTACCTGCGGCAGAACCAGGAGATCTACGAGACGATCTACCGGATGTTCAGCTACTCCCAGCCCATCGACGTGGTGACGGTGCTGGGGAAGCTGAAGGAGAACGGCTACTACGAGGAGGCCACGACGCCAGCCTACATGCGGCAGCTGATGGAGATCACGCCCACTGCCGCCAACGTCAAATACTACGCCAACATCGTCCGGGACAAGGCCCTGCTTCGCGCGCTGTGCCGAACCTCCGCGGAGATCGGCGAGATGGCCGTCAAGGAAGAGGGGAGCGCCTCCGCCATTCTGGATAACGCCGAGCGCAAGGTCTTCGGCCTGCGCCGGGGCAACGCGGACGACGAGCTGGAGCGGATCGGCACCATCATGGTCAAGCTCTTCGGCCACCTGAACGAGCTGTCCCAGTCCGATGCGGACTTTCCCGGAGCGCCAACGGGCCTGCGGGATCTGGATAAGAAAATCAACGGTCTGAACCGGTCCGACCTCATTATCATTGCCGCCCGCCCCGGCATGGGCAAGACCACCATCGCCCTGAATATCCTGGCCAACGTGGCCAAGGCTACCCGGAAGACCGTGGCCTTCTTCTCCCTGGAAATGTCCCGGGAGCAGCTGGCCTCCCGCCTGCTCTCCTGCGAGAGCGCGGTGGACAACCACAAGCTCTCCACCGGCCGCCTGGAGCCGGAGGACTGGGAGAAGATCGGCCTGGCCTCCGCGGCCCTGGCCCAGACGGATATCCGGGTCTCCGACAACCCGACCATCTCCGTCACGGAGATGAACGCCCTCTGCCGCCGCCTGGACAATCTGGGCCTGATCATCGTGGACTACCTTCAGCTGATGACCCGGGCCGACAAGGACAGCCGCAGCGCGGAAAACCGGGTCAACGTGGTGGCGGAGATTTCCCGGGCGCTGAAGATCATGGCAAAGGATCTGGACGTTCCCGTCATTTGTCTGAGCCAGCTTTCCCGCGCCTCCGAGAGCCGCACCGACAAGCGGCCCCTGCTCTCCGACCTGCGCGAATCCGGCGCCATCGAGCAGGACGCCGACCAGGTCATCATGCTCTACCGCGACGATTACTACAATCCCAACAGCGCGGAGAAGAACGTCTGCGAGTGTATCGTGGCGAAAAACCGCCATGGAGAGCCCGGCACCGTCAAGGTCCAGTGGATGCCGCAGTTCTTCTCCTTCTCCGACCTGGACACGGTCCACGGGGAATAATCGGGAATTCGGAATTGAAAATTGAGAATTGAGAATTCTATTATGGAAGAAAAGGTCTTTCGGTATATCCGGGAGAACGCTTTACTGGAGGCGGGCGACGACGTGACCGTGGCTCTGTCCGGCGGGGCGGATTCCGTGGCCCTGCTCCGGGTGCTGCGGGTACTGGCCCCCAGGCTGGGGATTACGCTGCGGGCGGCCCACTTCCACCACGGCATCCGGGGCGCGGAGGCGGACCGGGACGCGGCGTTCTGCCGCGCCCTGTGCGTCGGCTGGGAGATTCCCTTTTCCCTGGGCCGGGGCGACGCGCCCGCCCGGGCGAAGCAGAGCGGCGAGAGTCTGGAGGAGGCCGCCCGGATCCTGCGCTACGAATTTTTGCAGCAGACCGCGCCCGGCAAAATCGCAACGGCCCACAACGCCGACGACAACGCGGAAACCCTGCTGCTGCATCTGATTCGGGGGACCGGCCCCCGGGGTCTGGGCGGCATCCCGCCCCGGCGGGACCGCATCGTTCGCCCGCTGCTGAGCTGTACCCGGGCCGAGATCGAGGCCCTGCTGGAGCGGGAGGGCCTGCCCCACGTGGAGGACGGCTCCAACGCCTCCGACGACTGCCTCCGCAACCGCCTGCGCCACCGGGTCCTGCCCCTGCTGCGGGCGGAGAATCCCGGTCTGGCCCGGACCCTGGGCCGGACTGCCGCGCTGGTCCGGGCGGAGGACGAGTACCTGTCCCGCCTGGCCGCCGCCGCGGCGGCGGCCTGCAAATCGGAGGCGGGCTGGTCCTGCGGGCAGCTGCTGGCCCTGGACCCGGTGCTGCGCCGCCGCGTTCTGCTGGGCATGCTGCGGGAGCTGGGGTTGGAGAACCCCTCCTCCGTATACGTGGAGGCTCTGGAGGAGCTGCTGCGCGGGGGACCCTCCGCGCAGCTCCGGCTGCCGGGCGCCGTGACAGCCTTCCGGGAATACGACCGCCTTCGCTTCGGACCCGCAAAAGCGCTTCCGGCTCTGCCCCGGACGCCGCTGGCAATCCCCGGCAGGACGGTCCTGCCCGGCGGAATGGGGGAAATCTCCTGTACCGTTACAAAAAATTCATATTTCGGCAAAAAAAACCTTACCACCTTCGCCCTGAAGTGTGATATGATATCCGGGCGTGAGATCTGTGTCCGGGGCAGAGCCCCCGGCGACCGGCTCACGCTGCCCGGCGGCTCCAGGTCTCTGAAGGCCCTGATGATCGACCGGAAGCTCCCGGCCCGGCTGCGGGCCGCCGTTCCGGTGCTTGTCGCGGAGGACCGGCCCATCGCCGTCTTCGGCGTCGGCGCGGACCCCGCCTGGACCGCCTCCCCCGACGAGGAAGCCCTGACCGTCCGTTATCACGGTCCCCTGATTCCCGATCCCTGATCCCTTTACTGATAGAGAGGAAGACGCCCATGAACCCGAAAAAACCGCAGACCTCCCGGCGCGGGCCAGTCATCATCTACATGGTCCTGATGCTGTTGATGCTCTTTACCCTTTACAAGCTGGTGGACTCCGCCAGCGACGTGGACCTCAAATACTCCGACGTGCTCAACCAATTCCGCAGCGGCAACGTGGAGGCCTTCGAGATCCAAAGCAACACCCTGAAAATGAAGGTGAAGGAGGAATTCCGGGGCCAGACCGTACTGAAGTACCGGCTCTATGATTTCTCCCTCTTCTACGCCGACCTGGGCGACACGATTACCGAGCAGCTCAAGAGCGGGACCCTGAAGGAATACGACGTGCTGCCGGAGTCCCAGGGCGCCTGGCTGCTGACCAGCCTGCTGCCCATCGTCGTCATGGGGGGCATCTTCATCGTCGTCATGATGGTGCTGATGAACCGCATGGGCGGCGGCGCGGGCGGCGCGATGAAGTTCAGCAAGGCCAACGCCAAGGTGGGCAAGCCCAACCGCAAGGTGACCTTTGCCGACGTGGCGGGCGCGGACGAGGAGAAGGCGGAGCTCCAGGAGATCGTGGAGTTCCTGCGGGATCCCGCCAAATATACCCGCCTGGGGGCCAAGGTCCCCAAGGGCGTGCTGCGGGTGGGCCCTCCGGGCACCGGCAAGACCCTGCTGGCCAAGGCCGTGGCCGGAGAGGCGGACGTGCAGTTCCTCTCCATCTCCGGCTCCGACTTCGTGGAGCTCTACGTGGGCGTCGGCGCGGGCCGTGTCCGCGACCTCTTTGACCAGGCCAAGAAGATGGCGCCCGCCATTATCTTCATCGACGAGATCGA
>JAFWTG010000028.1 GCA_017519005.1 Oscillospiraceae bacterium
CGATCTGCGCCACACCTTCGCCACCATGGCCCTGGAGCACGGCATGGACGTGAAGACCCTCTCCGCCATCATCGGCCACGTCTCCTCCACCACGACCCTCGACGTCTACAGCCACATCACCGGCGCGATGCAGCTCCAGGCGGCGCAGAATATCGAGCGCGTCATCGGCCACAGCGAGGCGTACGAGCCCCACGAGACCCTGGAGGACCGCCTGCCCACCGACGAGGAAATGGAGGCCACAAGGCCGAAATTCAGCCCGTACACGGGCAAGATCCGCAAGCCCGGCACCGGCGGCCTCTACGAGCTCAACGACCACCTCTACGAAGGCCGCTACTCCCCGACCAACGCCCAGGGCAAGCGTGAGGTCCATACCGTCTACGCCAAAACGAGAGAGGAAGCCGAAGCCCTGCTGGAACAGATGATCCGAGAGGTCCGCGCCAGGATCGACGCAGAGAAAGCGGCGTTGAAAGCAAAGCAAGCCGAACAGCCGGAAGCAGGAGAAGGGAAGGGCTGAATCCTACGCATTTAGAGCGAAAAAAACCGCGTAAAATCAGGGGTTTTCAGCCCTGATTTTGAAGGGGTGCGGTCCCTATACCACCTGCAAAAACGGAGCGGAACTTGTCCGCTTTTAGAGCGTCAAAAGCCCAGGAAAAACAAGGGCTTTTCGGCCCTCCTTCCGAGGGGGTGGTATAGGTATACTCCCTGAAAGGCGAAAACCGGAAACCTACGCATTTAGAACGAAAAAACCCGAGAATAACCAAGGCCTTTCAGCCCGCCCCTCGAATGGGGTGGTATAGGGATACCCTTGACACCTGTGATATAATAAATTCCAAACAAGAAACTAACAGCAAGCGCAGAAAGGAGACGCTATGGAAAAATTCATCCCCTATGAAAAGCTCTCGAAGAAGAAGCAGCGGGAGCTGAACGCAGCCCGCCGCGGGACCTGGACCATCAACCCGGTCACCCGCAAACCGGCGAACCCCAAAGCCTACAACCGCAAAACGGCACGGAAGTGGAAGGACGATTCCCACTCCGTGCCGTTTGCGTCTGTTTTTGCGCCGCTGTAATCAAAGAGAAGCGTTAGGAATACTCGCTACCAGGTCCTTGTCAGATACTTAGGCGGCACTTCTTTCGTAAGCCACACGCCGTTGACGGAGCGATAGAAGACATACCCGTCCGCGGCCATCTGACCGGAGGCCACCTGGTAGATCCGGGGTTTCCCGTGTCTCGCGCCGACCTTGAAGGCCGTCTCATAATCCCCGGACAGATGGACGTAGAGTCGGCTCTTGGAGATCAGACCCTGGGCCTCGATGGAGGCGACGTACTTCTCTCCGGTGCCGTGGTAGAGCAGCTCCGGCGGCGTTACTGCCTCCAGCTCCACGTCCACGGGAACGGAGTGCCCCTGGTTGGCGCGGATCAGGGTCTTGTCCTCACTGAAGGAGTAGCGCTGCTTTTCGTCGGTCCGGACGATCTCGTCCAGCCCGGACATGTCCAGCGGGTGCGTCCGGTTGACGCCTGCGATCAGCTCGTCCACCCTGGCCCAGCCGTGCTCGTCCAGGGTGATCCCGATGACCTCCGGCTTGTGCCGCAGGATCAGGGAGATGTATTTGCTTGTACGGTTATTTGCCATCGAATCCTCGCCCGTTTCGAGTGTCATTAGGTAGAAGTTATTGTTTCCAAATCAGGATTCCAATCTCTAAGAATGCGTTTTTCAAAAAGCCTCTGTAGTGCATTCACTCGTCGTGACAGGGCATAAGGGCTGTTTCTAATATCTACACGCTCATACGATTCCGGCTCGGAAGCTAATGCTTCGGCAATCGGGACTAGCTGTGTGTCTCCTGCCGCAAGAAATGCGGCTTCCAACATCGGACAATGGTTGTGGATCAATGACCGAAAATCCGGATACCTTTTTACTGCCCCAAATACGGGAGAATAGTAATACACCAACGATCCATCATTTGTATTGACCATGACATGATTAAAAAAGTCTATATCTACGATTGTTCCGTGAATTTTCCCAACTCCACCGATGCTCTTTATATATGCGGACAACTGCTCTTGCGCTCTTCGCAAAGGTGTAAGCGCGGTTATGTACTTGTTAATCATGGTCATGAAGTTTGCCATATATCTGTCTAATGATTCAGGTTTCCCAATTCTGCGAACTACTCCACCGTTACAGATATAAACGCCGCGAGGAGACGAAACAAAGAACCCTACATAACCATCTTGCTTAATTACATAAAGCTTTGCCTCACATTGCTCTACCTGCTGTTCGATTTTACTCATTCCCGGTATGTTATCACGTACATAGCGGTAGTATTCTTTGAACTCCGCGCAGGTAATTTCTCGGAAACCATCAGGATCTGAAGCAAAAGGATTCCGGGGCAAATGAAGAACAGCCTTTTTGAATTGAAAGGTTTTCCCTTTGTAGCCAACTTGATTGTCTGCAAAGAAGAACGTATTGTTCTCTGCACCATACGCAACATTCCGATGCGTGTGCCCACTAAAGAGGAAGCAGTTATCTAAATCTTCAGGATGCTCCAGCCAATCAGAAACCGGCGTATGGCTAAGAACTACTAAAGAACAATGGTTTTCCCGTGCGAGATCAATAGCCTTATAAACACAGTTTTTCCATTCCTTGCATCTTTTCAGTTCTTCATTTCGGTTCACTGTCATCCCGTAGATTCCTTGATTCGCGTTAAAGGAGGGATTCATGCCAGCGAAACCCAAACCACCGACTACAACGATGTTTTCCGCATAAAACAGCTGCCTGTCATATTCCTCCGGATTCTCGTTTCTTTGCAAGAGTGTTTTTGCATTTTTGTGCGTTTCAGCGTCATAATGAATACGATACGGGTACTTATAAGGGCCAAGTGATGCTTTGGCATTCATGACTGGAGACCGCAAGTATTCCTTTTGCTTTCAAAAGACAGACAATAATCCAGCAAGAATAAAAGATAAACAATTATCGCTCTTTGAAGGGGAACAGAAAGACTTTAACGGAGATGTAATGCTGTTCTCTGGAGGTTTGGATTCTTTGGCAGGAGCGATAGACCGATTAAACGAATATCAAGATCGCTCGATCTGTATTGTTAGCCATAGATCCAATAGTACTGTTACACATACACAAAGAGCTCTTATTGAGCATCTTAACAGTAAATATGCTCAGAGAGTCAAACCATATGGGTTTGAATGCTGTAACCGCAATGGATTAAAAAGTAAAGATGAAACACAACGCACGCGTATTTTCCTGTTTTCAGCTATTGCTTTTTCATTGTGCAGTTATTATAAAAAGCACGAGTTTTATATCTATGAAAACGGTATTACAAGCTTAAATCTTTCAAAGCAAGTCGATGTAATTAACGCCAGAGCTAGCCGAACGACACATCCCAAAACTATAGGATTATTGCGACAGTTTTTTAAGCTCTTTGATTCGGAGTTTAATATTATTGCACCATACTACAATAAGACAAAAGCAGAAATCATGAATGTCTTTGAGAGGTATGGAGAGAAGGATATTATTGCTAGTTCTGTATCATGTAGCTCCTCTCGGACAAAACCTGGTCAAGCAGCACACTGCGGCTGTTGCTCGCAATGCATCGATCGTAGATTTTCTGTTTTCGCTGCAGGCCTTGATGAGTTTGATGCTCCGTACGCAACAGATTTTATTACTCGACTTCCAGATAATGACCATAATGAAACAAAACAGCGGCTATATAATACGTTAAGATTTGCATGTAGAGAAGAAATATCGACACAATATGATTTCATGGGAAAGTACCCAAGTGAATTGACAGATATTATTGAATATTGGCCTGGGAAAAATGCAGAAGACAAGTTTTGTGAAGTATATTCCTTGGTTTGTAGATACGGTGACTCTGTTTTCTATGCGGCCACAAGAATGCGGAATCAATTTGATAATCTTTTGCAACCAGTAAACAAAAACTCACTTATTGGGATTATTTCAGATCGCATGTACATGAAAACGCCCTTTTTTAATCGCGTAGAAGAAATAGACGCGATTTTAAAAAATTCAATACCCGTTTCATTTCAGCGAGAGAAGCCCAAAAGTGAAAATGATCTCAATGATAAAGTAGAAGCATTACTTAATGTCCATGAACAGTTTACGCGTGAATACCCTGTAATTCAATTTGGTGCGTCATCATACAGGGCGGACCACGGGAGTGGTAACCTTGTAATAGAGTGCAAATTCGTTCGTGGTCGCACTAGCCCCAGCAAAGCATCCGAAGGTATTGCAGCAGACATCACCAAAATATCTGAGGATTACGGAGTGTTGTTTGTTGTATATGATCCCGACGGTGCAATTGCTAACGCATCAACATTTATAAGCACTTTTGAACAGAAACGGAAAAACTGCTTTGTGAAAATTTACAGATAGATAATGCTTTAGCATTGTAGGAAACAGAATCATTGGTCATTTTTGTGGGAAGATGTTCATCACGGGAAATAAATGAAGGATACCGAGACGTGATGTTGCGCGCGCAATTACACAAAAACTGCACCGCAGAAAACAAAGACAAAGCAAAAATCCTCCAGAATCTGCAATTCTGGAGGATTTTTGGTCCGAGTGTTTATAACGGACTTGAGTTGTCTATCGACAGCTGGACACATATTCCACTGAGAATTCTTCCAACAGTAGAAATAATACGAATTTAAGTATAGCAGAAACACAATGAATGTGATAAAAGATAATATGGTATTTTCTGTAATCGTTATGTTATTTGTATTTTGGGAAATAATCAAAGATAGCTATTGAGTATTCTTTCTACACTATCAAACCAGCTTTTGGATGCATTACCATAACGATAATGGACTTCCGCATCATTCAAAGCTTGCTGAAGCATACTTCTTGAGTAACTAGACGGGTTATCGCAGATTTCATCAATAAGATCTATTGACATTTTTGTGGTATATCCATACATAGTCATTACCTCCCGAGTTTTTCTAAAACATGAATTCAGAAATTACTAATATTGTCAGGGCAGGATTCGAGAAAACTTTGAATAATTTAGTATGCCGATTATCTAGAATCTATTATAACACGATCATCGAGTAATGTCAACTGGAAGGTAGGTTGTCAGAGATTGTAGTATCGCCCCCCAGTGTTCCGCGTTTAGTAGGTATCCTCTATTGGCGGTAGCACTTCAGGTAGACCGAGAATAATCTTGTCATCGTATGTGTGAAACCGATGCCAATCTCTTGTGGTTGTAAGTGTAATTATTATTTGAAGTGCAAATGAAACATCTTTGTTTTTCAAAGTGAAATCTATTACTGGGCCTGAACCCGTTTTTATAGGTTTTTGCAAATAGTCATTATGGTTGACTTTCCATTTTATTGAGTAAAAAGACTCAGTAAAACTGCTGTCAACTGTGACCCATAGCTTGTATTGTTCTCCCGACCTTAATTGAATAGTCGGATTTCTATATCCAGACGCACTTATCTCCCAAACATAATGACTATCCTGGCGAATAAATGTATTACCTAGGCAATCTTGGATTTCGATAAAAACAGGGACATTATATAGTTTTTCTCGCCCTAGAGATTCATAATACTTTTTGTAGGTCTGAATAAAATCATTCGTATAACAGAGACATTGTTCTGCCTCATGAATGGATATTAAGTTTCCGTGGGAGAGTTTATTACGAATAGAGATAACTCTGGATAACACATTCCGAATTTCCTTCGGTCCAGAAAAGAACGGCTCGAGGATTTGCCTGAAATAACTGTTGTATAAATCATCCCGGCAAAGAAAATACTCAATGTCTTCTATAAGGATTGCATCAATCGTACGGGGGAATCGATTTGGATTATCTGCGATTCTTTGATTAACTCTCTTTTTTATTTCATTTTTAACAAGAGGCTGTGTTTCAGAAATCATATAATTGAAATAATCATCCCCGTACTGTTCCCTTAATGTTTCGTCGATAAGACGCCGTGACCATTTTTCAAAAGAATCAATATGATGCCTACAAATATCACGCATCTCTGTTTCAGATAATTTTATAAACGGATTATCCACTTAACAGCCACCTCTTTCTAGACGAGTCGGAATTTTGAAATAGTTGAAAAGCCGCAGAGAAATAACCTCTGCGGCTTTTTGCGGTTAAAACCGCGATTTTGGTCCGGGTTGCGGGACTTGAACCCACGGTCTCTTGGTCCCAAACCAAGCGCGATACCAAACTTCGCTAAACCCGGATATTCGATTTTTTTGCAGTTGTGGTCAAACATGTGGTCAAAGGGCCATGTTCGAGGGAATTTGCAAGGGGGGAAGGGGCGAGAAAATGAGGTTTTTCAAGGGGTTTCGGACTTTCGGATTTTTCCGGAGCCTGGGGGGTGTTACACGCTCCCAAACCAAGCGCGATACCAAACTTCGCTAAACCCGGAAATATTCAGTTGCGTTTCGTTTGCAGATAAATTATATACGATTTTAGTTTGAAATGCAACGGTTTTTTTCGGCTCCGCGAGAAATCAGATTTGTTTTAACGTAGGGGCCAATGCCCACATCGGCCCTTGCACCGGTCAAGCGGGAGGGCCGATGTGGGCATCGGCCCCTACGGATGAGGGCCGGAATGACGAGGGCCGGAATGACGAAGGCCGAAAATCGAATGCGCCGGGGGGCGGTCAGCGGCGGAGCAGAGCTTTCCCGATGGCGGGGAGGCTGCGGAGGGGGCGCTCGAACCAGGCGGCGTTGTCGTCGAAATCCGGGGCGGCGGAGTCCAGGCCGCCCAGCTTGGTGACGGCGGCGTGGCTCCGCTTCAGACCCATCCGGTAGGCCCGGTAGTGGACCCGCAGCTCAAAGGCCATGCCCCGCAGGGTACGGCCGGACAAAGCGCCGGGGTTCCGGGCCAGGGCGATCTCCCGCATGGCGGCGGCCATTGCCAGGGAGAGCCTCCTGCCGAGGAGCCGCCCGGCCTCCGGCTGTCTGTTATCCAGCTTCAGCGCTCCCTCCGGGGTCAGGGTGAAGCGCAGCGCGGCCTCGCTTCCGTCGGGAGCCGGAGTCGGGAGGACGGTGCGGAAAACCGTTCCGTTCTCCGTCTCCTCCAGCTGCTCCGTCCGCAGGGAGGCGGGCGTCCTTTTGTGCTTTTCCGTCATTCCGTTCACGCTCCTTTTCCGCGGGAGGCGGCGCCCGGTACAGAGCGCGGCCTCCCGTTCTTTGATCATTCGCGGAGATTCTCGGTGGCCAACAGCCGCTCAAAGCATTCCCGGGCGGCGGAAAGGTCCTCGTCGCTGAGGGCCTCCGTGCTGTAGCGGGCCTTCCGGTAGAGGCTGCGGAAGCGCTCGTCGGTCTGCACGAAGAGCTCGGAAGAGGCTTCGGAGATCTCGGCGGTCGTGTCGCAGCCGCTCAGGCGGACGTTGCGGCTCCGCAGGTAGCGCAGATAGCTGTCATAGAGGTAGCGCACCTGCTCCCGGTTCGTGGCGGGCGGCTGCTTCGCCTTCCTGCGCCGGACGACGCGCTCGGAGGCCTCCGTCCCGTTGGCCGTCTGCGTGGAGAGCCGGCGGCGGAGCTTGATCCGGCCGGACAGCAGCAGGACCACGAGGACGATCAGCAGCGCAAGGACCAGCAGGACGACCAGGATCTGCAGCAGGGGGATGTGAATCTCCAGCGGCTGCATCTGCGCGTCCGCGCCCGACTGACTGCCGGACTTGGCGGGATCGTCGTTGTATAAGGAGAGCTTCGGGAGCCGCGCATCCAGCGCGTGGTCGTCTGTTCCGAAGGCGACCAGCAGGGCGTGACGCCACCACATGAAGAAGTAGATCAGCAGGGTGACCAGATAGCTGAAGCCCTCCGCCAGCCAGATGACGGGCCGGATGAAGATCGGGGCGCCCGCCCAGAGGATCAGCGCCGCCAGCAGGCCGAGGCCCAGGACCGCCGCCAGCAGGCCGATGCTGCGCGCCTGCCAGGCCGCTCCCATGGAGCCGCTGATCTGAAGCGCCCGCAGGGCCAGCAGCACCAGCAGCGCGGCGCAGATCATCATCCAGAGGGCGGAGATCTCGCAGTCGTCCATCGCGAAGTAACAGACGGCCCCGATCCCGCAGAGCCCGAGGGTCCAGGCGCCCTCGCGCCGGTAGAACCAATCCTCGGGCCAGAACAGCCCGAAGCCCATCACCGCGGCGGCGTAGAGGAGAATGACCGCGGCCGCGACGAGGCTGACCGTGCTTTCGCAGGGCGTCAGCAGGGCGGCCGCCGGGAGCAGGGCCAGGGCGATGCGGGGCAGGGGACGGGTGATGCGGCAGGCCGGCAGCGCCGCCAGAAGGATCAGGCCGGACAGCAGCCAGAAGAGCCGCAGATCGTGACTGAAGGGGGCGAAGAGGCACAGGATGCCGGAGAGGAGGAAGACCTGGCCGCCCAGACGGAAGGTGGGGAAATTACGCATTTGCGGCCGCCTCCTCTCCCGTCAGGACGCAGACCCGCGTTCCGGAGGCCGCCTGGAGCCGGCGGACGCCGGCGGCGATCTCCTGCGTCAGCGCGGGGACCACGACGATATAGCCCCGGCGATGGGCGTCGGCGGCACTCCGGTCCAGGATGTGGGAAAAGCCCAGGCGGCGCATGAAGCGGGAGAGCCCGATGCGGCGCTGGATCTCAAAGTTGTGGGTCTTGCCGACGCCCTTTTGCGTGGAATAGAGGTCGCCGTTGGAGTGGACCGTGTAGGGGATCCGCAGGCCTTCCAGCTCGTCGCAGACCGTGCGGACCAGGCTGAGACAGCGCTCCGCCACGGGCTTGCTGCAGGCCTCCAGGTCCACCAGCACCGCGACGTCCACGTCTACGGTAAAATCGTGGTTTTTGACCATGAGCCGCCCGGTTTTGGCGGTCTGCGTCCAGGAGATGGCCTTGATGGGCTCGCGGCCGCTGTATTCCCGATAGCCCAGCACCAGGCTGGGGTCCTCCAGAATGAAGCGGCGGACGGAGACGTCGCCCAGGAAACCGCCCAGGGGCTCCAGCCGCGGCACATCCTGTACGGGGGCGGCGGTGCAGACCAGGCTGACGGGCAGGTCAAAGGAGCGGACCACCGGGCGCAGGCCCAGGAAGTCTCCGGTCTCCAGGTAGACCCTGCCCACGGTGTAAAGGCCCCGTTCCCGGCAGGCAAGGCGCACCTTGCCCTGCAGGACCCTGTGGGGCAGCAGACAGCTGTTCACCGTAAAGAGATCGCGGACCGCCTTTCCTTCCGTCTCCTGCCAGCCCTCCTCCAGGATCTCCAGCTCCTTGTCAAAGAGGAAGGAGAGGCTCACGGAGCTCATGGGCCAGAAGCCGGTATTGCAGATCCGGTAGCGCAGCGTCACGGTCTCGCCGGGCTCGGAGAGCCGCATATCCAGCTGGCAGCGAAAGCTGACCCGCTGATTCCAGCGCTTCAGGCTGCGATACTCCACGATCCCGAGCGTCAGCGTCACGCAGAGCAGGGCGTAGGCAATATAGGGCCAGGGCATGGCTTTATTCCACCGGGACCGGCAGCTCGTCCAGCAGCTGCCGCACGAATTCGTCCGCGTCCAGGTGGCTGCCCGTGACCACGGCCAGGCGGTGGGCCAGTACGGGCACGGCGTTGCACTTCACGTCCTCGGGGATGGCGTAGCTCCGGCCCTCCATGGCCGCGGTGATCTGGGCCGCCTTATAGAGAGCCAGGGAGCCGCGGGCGCTGACGCCGTAGGCCAGGCGGTCGCTCTCCCGGGTGGCGGTGACGATGGACATGAGATAGTCGGCCACCGGCTCGCTGAGCTCCACCTCGCGGAAGCTCCGGCGCAGCTCCGCCAGCTCTTCCGCGCTGACGATGGGGGAGAGGGTCCCGATGATGTCCCTGGTGTCGGCCCTGCGCAGGACCTCCTTCTCCTGCTCCTTCGTCATGTAACCCAGGGAGAGCTTCATGAAGAAGCGGTCCAGCTGGGCCTCGGGCAGGGGGAAGGTGCCGTAGGATTCGATGGGGTTCTGGGTGGCCATGACGATGTAGGGCTCCTCCAGGGCGTAGGTCTCGCCGTCGATGGAGATCTGCCGCTCCTCCATGACCTCCAGCAGGGCGGACTGGCTCCGGGGCACGGCGCGGTTGATCTCGTCGGCCAGCACCACGTTGGCGAAGAGCGGACCGGGCCGGAACTCAAACTCTCCCTGCTTCTGGTTGTAGAAGTGGATGCCGGTCAGGTCCGAGGGCAGGATGTCCGGCGTGAACTGGATGCGGCGGAACTCGCCGCCGATGCACCGGGCGAAGGCCCGCAGCAGCATGGTCTTGCCTGTGCCGGGCAGGTCCTCCAGCAGGACGTGGCCCGAGGCGATCAGGCAGACGCCGATCTTGCGGATGGCCTCCTCCTTGCCCAGGATGACCTTGCCGCAGCTCTCCTGCAGCTTGTTTTGGAAGTTTACGAACAGCTCGGTTTTCATGGAATCAGCCTCCTATGTTGATTCAGCCTGAAAAGTCTATCGTTCTGTCGGGGCGGAAGCGGCTACCGCGCCTCCGGCCGCCGGACGTTTTCATCCCGGGCGAGCTGGGCAAGCAGCGCTTCCGCCTCCCGGAGCTCCGCGTCGCTGATCGGCGTATCGGAGTAGCGGGCCTTGCGGTAGAGAGCGCGGAACAGCTCGTCCGTCTCCGTCAAAACGGCGGAGGCGTCGGCGGTGATCTCCGCCGTGGTCTCGCTGCGCTCCGGGCGGACGCCGTAGTTCGAGAGGAAGACCAGATATTCCTTGTAGAGGGTCCGCAGCCGGTCCCGGTTGGTATTGGGAGCGCGCCGGCCGCGGCGGCGGAGACGGGAACGGGGCGCGCTCTCCGGCGCGGGCTCCCATTGGTAATCGGACGCCGCGGTCTTTTCAGGCGCGCGCTTGCCGCGCCGCAGGAGCCAAAGCACCAGAATCAAGAGGGCGACGCCGGCGGCGACAGCCAGCAGGGTCAGCCAGGGAATCTCCAGCTCCGGCATACGGAAGTTGGAGCCGCCGGGAGGCTCCGCGCCGGGCTCCAGGGCGGGCTCGGTGGGGAAGGTTGGGACCGGCCCGCTTTCCTCCACGAAGAAATCGTCGCCGATGGAATCCACGCTGCCCAGGAGCCGGGCCCAGAAGCTGCTCCAAAGGGCGGCGGCGCCGCCCAGCAGGGCGCCGATGGCCCGGAGGGGGTATTGCAGCAGGGGCGTCGCCGCCCAGATCGCCGCGCCTGCCGCCGCTCCGCCCAGGGGCAGCAGCAGGAAGATCCCGGCGCCGGCGGCCTCCCAGGCGGGCGGGGCGGCCCGGCCCATGCGCAGAGCGCGGAGGGCCAGCAGAGCGCAGACGCCGCAGGCCAGGGCCAGCCAGCGGGGCGGCACGCCCCGGAAGGCGGCCAGATTGGAGAGCAGGGCCGTGACGGCGGCCAGCGCGATCAACACGACGGCCTCCCGCCGATACTGCCAGAGCTCCAGCACGAAGCGTCCTGCAGCCAGGTAGGCGGCGCAGTATCCAGCCATCAGTCCGCCGGCGATCAGAGAAGGCAGGCCGGAGGCCAGGGGCAGGGCCAGGGCGGGCAGCAGGCCCAGGGCCAGCCGCGCCGGGGCGGCCTTGACTGGAAGGGCGGCCAGCGCCGCCAAAAGCGCCAGGGCGGGCAGAAGGGCAAAGAGAGGCCAGTCAGCCCGGAAGGGGCCGAAGAGGCAGAGCACGGCGGAAACCAGCAGAAGCTGGGCCGCCAGACGCAGGGCCGCGAAGCTACGCATCTTCCGCCGCCTCCTCTCCGCTCAGCAGACAGAGCCGGGTATCCCTGGCAGCCAACAGCCGTTCCAGAGAGGACCGGAGGTCGGCGTCCGCCCGGGGTGTGACAACGATCCAGCCCCGGCGTCCGAGGCCGCCCGCGGCCCAACGGGCCGCCAGCTCCTCAAAGCGGCGGTAGCGGACGAAACGGGACAGGCCGATCCGACGCTGGATCTCAAAGCTGTGCTTGCGGCCAACGCCCTTTTCCGTTTCGAAGAGGTCGCCGTTGGAGCAGACGGCATAGGGAATCTGCGCCGCCTCCAGCCGGTCGCAGACCGTCCGGAGCAGGGAGAGACAGCGCTCCGCGACGGGCTTCCGGCAGTACTCCAGGTCCACCAGCACCGCCACGTCCAGGTCCACGGTGAAGTCGTGGTTTTTGACCATCAGGCGGCCGTTCCGGGCGGTCTGCGCCCAGGAGATGGCCTTCATGGGCTCGGAGCCCGTGTAATCCCGATAGCCCAGCACCAGGCTGGGGTCCTCCAAAAGGAAGCGCCGGACGGAGATATCCCCCAGAAAGCCGCCCAGGGGCTTCAGCGCGGGAACGTCCGGCAGGGGAGCGGCCGTGCAGACGATGCGGCCGGGAATGTCAAAGGAGCGGACCCGGCTCCGGAAGCCGAAAAAGTCCCCGGTCTCCACGTAGACCTTGCCCAGGCTGTGGAGCCCACGATCCCGGAAGCACAGACGGATGCGCCCCCGCAGGGAGCGGTGGGGCGGCAGCATGGCGTCGAAGCTGTAGGTCCTGCCCAGCAGTCCGCCGATCCGGTGCTTCTCCTTCCAGGCCTCGTCCTCCAGAACCTCGACGCCGTCGTCGAAGCGGAAGGAGAAGCCCACGAAGAAGAGCGGCCAGAAGGCGGTATTCCGGACCCGGTAGCTGAGGGTGACGGCCTCGCCGGGCTCCGTGAGCCGCATATCGGTCTCGCAGCGGAGGACGACGCGGCGGCTGTCAGCGGTCAGGCTCAGAATCTCCGCGGCGGTCAGAGCCGCAATCACGCCCAGGACGATCAGAATGATCAAGGTCAGCGGCATGGCTTAACTCCGGAAACGGGACGGCCGCGCAGACGGCCGCTCGGGAAGGATGGAATGATCAGCGCTTTTCATTGCTCGCGCCTCCTATGCTTGATACTTCGATTATAGCGAAACTGCGCGCTTCTGTCAATAAAATCTGCGGCATCCGGTTGCGAAAGCGGGGTCCCCGTGCTATAATTGAAGCGCAACAATCCGCAGAGACAGAAAGGAAGGATACACCATGCCCTGCACCACCGTTCTGGTCGGCAAGCTGGCCTCCAATGACCGCTCCACCATGATCGCCCGCACCGACGACGGACATTTTGACGAGAAAAAGCTGATCGTCGTGACGCCGAAGCAGCAGAAACGAAACTACAAGAGCGTCATTTCCCATGTTGCCGTGGAGCTCCCGGAGGAGCCCCTGGCCTACACCGCCTGCCCCAGCGTAAACCCCGAAAGCGGCGTCTGGGCCGCCACGGGCATCAACGCCGCCGGCGTGGGCATGACGGCCACCGAGACCATCACCACGAACCCCCGGGTCCTGGCGGCGGACCCCATGGTACAGCTGCAAAAGCCCAAGTCCCGCCGGGAGAAGGAAATCCCGGGCGGCATCGGCGAGGAGGACATCGTGGTTCTGGTCCTGCCCTATATCCGCTCCGCCCGGGAGGGCGTGCTGCGGCTGGGCAAGCTCCTGGAGCAGTACGGCACCTATGAGTCCAACGGCATCGCCTTCAACGACGAGAACGAGGTCTGGTGGATGGAGACCATCGGCGGCCACCACTGGATGGCCAAGCGGGTCCCGGACGACGTGGTGGTGGTCATGCCCAACCAGTTCGGCATGGACAGCTTCGACCTGGCCGACGCCCTGGGGGAGAAAAAGAACCATCTCTGCTCCGCAGACCTGCGGGAGTTTATCGCGGACAACTGCCTGGACTGCAACCAGGGCGGCGTCTTCAACCCCCGCAATATCTTCGGCTCCCGGACGGACCACGACCATATCTACAACACGCCCAGGGCCTGGTTTATGGGGCGGTATCTCTGCCCCCGCCGCTGGAAGTGGGACGGCCCCGACGCTGATTTCAGCCCCGAGAGCGACGACATCCCCTGGTCCTTCGTGCCGGAGCGGAAAGTGGCCGTGGAGGACGTGAAGTATCTGCTCTCCTCCACCTACCAGGGCACGCCCTACGACCCCTATCTGAGCCGGGATACCGGCGTGCGGGGCAAATACCGCACCATCGGCATCAACCGCACCGGCGTCACCTCCGTCTGCCAGATTCGCGACGGGATGCCCATGGAGCTCCGGAGCGTGGAGTGGATTTGCTTTGCCTCCACCACCTTTGACGCCCTGCTGCCGGTCTATCCCTGCGTGGAGAGGATGCCCGCCTATCTCTCCGAGGTCAGCCTGGACGTCTCCACGGAGAATTTCTACTGGGCCAGCGCCGTGCTTTGCGCCCTGGCGGATCACAGCTACCACAAGAGCAACCGGGATATCGTCCGCTATCAGGACGCCGTTATGACCCGGGGGCGCCGGCTCCTGCGGGAGTACGACCAAAAGATGCTGGAGACCGGCGATTACAGCCTCGCCGCGGAGGCCAACGACAAGCTGGCGCAGATGGCGAAGGAAGAGACCTTCCGGGTCCTCTACAGGGTCCTGCGGGCCGCATCCGAGGGCATGAAAAACGGCTACAACCGGGCGGATTACTGAGCTTTGTCAGGTATTCGCACCAAATCGGCGCACGCTCCGTGGCGGAGCGTGCGCCGGATTTATTGCGCGAGCGCGAGGAGAAGCTTCAGCCAGATCTGCCCGAAGCGCAGCCGGGGGATGGGCTCCGCGGCCGTCAGAGGCAGCTCCGCCAGAAGCTGATCCCCGGCCTTGACCCGGAGCGTCCCCAGCGTCTGCCCGGCCTCCACCGGGGCCTCCAGCCGCTCCGGCAGCTCCAGCTCGCGCTTCACAGCGGCCGCCTTGCTCTTCTCCAGCAGGATGGGGTCCGGGCTTTCCAGCAGCGGGGTCACGGACTCCAGGGTCCCCAGGGTCACGGGGATCGGCTCCGGCTGAATCCCGTCGTCCGGCCGGATCAGGGTGTAGTTGGCGAAGCCCCAGTTCAGCAGGGCCTTGGCGTCCTCGAAGCGGTGGGAGGAGGAATCCGCGCCCAGCACCACGGCGATCAGCTCAATCCCGTCCCGGCTGGCGGAGGCGGAGAGACAGTGGCCCGCCCGGGAGGTGTAGCCCGTCTTGAGGCCTGTGGTTCCCTGATAGAAGCGGACCAGCTTGTTGGTGTTGGAGAGGCCGAAGGCTCCGCCCCGAACGCTGTCGGTCCAGATGGTGGTATAGCGGCGGATGGCGTCGTGCTTCAGCAGCTCCCGGGACATGATCGCCACGTCCCGGGCCGTGGTCAGGTGCTCCCGGGCCTCCGGCTCATCGTCCAGGCCGGTGCAGTTGACGAAGCGGGTGTTGGTCATGCCCAGCTCCGCCGCCCGGGCATTCATTCGCCCCACGAAAGCGGCTTCGCTGCCGGCTACGTGCTCGGCCAGGGCTGTGGCGCAGTCGTTGGCGGAGCTCACCGTCACGGACTTCAGCATCTCGTCCATGGAGAGCTGCTCGCCCTCCTCCAGATAGATCTGGCTGCCGCCCTTGCCCGCGGCGGCGGCGGAGGCGGTCACCCGGTCCTCCCAGCCGATCTGCCCGGCCTCCAGGGCCTCCATGACCAACAGCAGGGTCATGATCTTTGTGACGCTGGCGGGCTCCCGCCGTTCGTCGGCATTCTTTTCAAAGAGCACCGTGCCGGTGGCGGCGTCCATCAGAATGGCGGACGGCGCGCGGAGCTCCACCGTCGCCGTTTCCGCCGCGGCCCCGGGCGTCAGACACAGCAGCAGGGCGGCGGCAAGAATGAGACAGAGCGTTTTTCGCATTGGAATCCCTCCCGGTTTCGTTTGCTACAGCTTATGCGGCTCCGGCGGGGATATGCCGCCTTTTGGGATTGACAAGCGGAGAGGAAAGGGCTATAATGTGCCCTGCAAAGACGGGTGTGCGCCGCACTCAATCAGGAAGCGGGTCGAAGCCCCGCGCCAGACCGTGGCCGTAGATGGCGTTTTGGAAGAGACTCACCGCTTGCCGCAAAGCGGGAACAGATCATTGGGAAGAACCTGAGAAGGTCTGTCTCTTTTGCCATGAGCCGGAAGACTGGCCCGCGCAATGCCGCCGCCGCGAGCTCCGGGGCGGCGGATGCTGTTCAGCAGCTTCCGCCGCAGGGAGGGAATCCTCGCCTCCCCCAGGACGGCAGAGCCTTTGCGACAAAATACAAACAAAGGAGAATGCACACTGTATGAAGTATTTCAGCAAACGACTCGCGTGCCTGCTCCTGGTCCTGCTGCTTGCGGCGGCGGCGCTGACCGGATGCGCACAAAATCCCGAAACTGCCTCTGAAGCCCCCAAGACAGAGGCCCAGACCGAGGCTGCCCCCCAGAAGACGGAGGCCGCGCCCCAGAGCACCGAGGCCGCGCCCGCCGAGAGCAAGGCGCCTGAGGAGCTGGGCGAAGGGACCAAGGTCTTCCGGCTCGTCGTGACCGACAGGGAGGGCGTCACCTCCTCCTACGCGATCCACACCGACGCGGAGACCGTCGGCGCCGCGCTGTCCAACCTGGGGCTGATCAGCGGCGAAAACGGCATGTACGATACCGTCTTTGACAAGACGCTGGACTGGAACGCCGACCATATGTACTGGGCCTTCTACGTTGACGGCGAATACGCTGCGACCGGCCTGGATGAGACCCCCATCGCTGAGGATGCCCTGTACGCGCTGACCGCCACTGCGGGCTGATATGCGCGGGCGGAAAGGACTCGAGCTGCGGCATCTGGTAATCTTTGCCATGCTCGGGACGATCCAGTTCATCTCCAAGCAGGTGCTGGAGCCCCTGCCCAACGTGGAGCTGATCAGCACGCTCACCATGGTCTACACGCTGGTTTATCGTCGCAAAGCCTTGATCCCCATCTTTCTGTTCATTTTTATGGAGGGCGTCCTCCACGGCTTCAGCCTCTGGTGGGTGCCGTATCTCTATCTCTGGCCGCTTCTCTGGGGGATGACCATGCTTTTGCCGAAGCGGCTCCCCGATTGGCTGCGGATTCCGGTGTACGCCGCGGTTTGCGCGTTGTTCGGCCTGGCCTACGGAAGCCTTTACGCGCCCTGGCAGGCCGCTGCTTTTCTGAACTGGGATTGGAGCAAGGTCCCGGCGTGGATCATAGCAGGTCTGCCATGGGACGCGGCCCATGCCGTCGGCAACCTGGCCCTGGGGACCCTGATTGTGCCCCTCACCGATCTGCTGCAGGAACTGGAACGGAAAATGGTTCGCAATCCATAATAAGACGGGCGCGTTGCAAAACGAAAGAATTGCAGCGCGCCCTCTTTCTATGCGGTTTGGTGTCGTCATGGCAGCAAAAAGCGCCCGGACTGTGGAAAACCTCACGGTTCAGGCGCACCTAAATTGGCGGTGTCTTGTTTTCGCAACGCCGGGTGTGGATATTATTCTATTTTTTTGCTTATGCCGAGTCCAAAACAGACAGATGTGTTTTGAGCCTGCC
>JAFWTG010000002.1 GCA_017519005.1 Oscillospiraceae bacterium
ATTTCGCGGAATTCCTGGGGATTGTGAACCGCTCCGGCCTGTCCTCCATCGAGAATCTGCAAAACATCTTCTCCCCCGCCCACCCGGAGAACCAGGCCGTGGGCCTGGCCATCTCCCTGGGCCGGGAGCTGCTGGAAGGGACCGGCGCGATCCGGGTCCACGGCGGCGGCTTCGCCGGGACGGTCCAGGCCTTCGTGCCCAACGAGCGGCTGGAGGCCTTCCGCAGCAGCATCGAGGCCGTCTTTGGCAAGGGCAAGTGCCACGTCCTCCACGTCCGCCCCGTGGGCGGCTGCGCGCTGAGACCGTAACGCTCCGACGCGCGCAAAGCGCCGGGGACTGTGAAACGCAGTCCCCGGCGCTTTGCCGTTGTCAGAAATAGCTGACCTTGACCTGCTTGCCCATGGCCTGCAGGGCGTCGCTCAGGTCCCGGACCAGGCCCATCTTGATGTTGAAGTTGATGGGCAGATCGGGGTTCTGGTGGGCGGGGTTGATGGCCCGGCCCACGTAGAAATTGATGTCGGTCGCCTCCTCGAAGAGCATTCTGCCGATCAGGCTGGCGCCGTCATGCTTGAAGCTCCACTGCTCGTAGCTGTGGTTGTCCTTCAGGTAGTCCTTGGCGTATTCCACCACGCGGTTCATGGTGATGACGCCCTCCGTGACCAGGTCCGCCCCTTCCATCTGGGAGATGGGCGGCACGCCCGGGGCTTCGCTGCCCTTCACCGGGGTGACGACAGCCCCCAGATACCTGGCGGCGACGGAGGCCGTGGTGCCGCCGCAGATGATGTGCTTCCCCTCACGGGAGAAGAACAGCCGCATCATCCGCTCGGCGTCGCTGGGGTTCGCCGGGGGCCCGAAGAGGACGTTCATTGGCGTGCGCCGCCGGATGCGGACCACGCAGGCCGTGGCGTCGTCCCGGGGCTGGCCCCCGTAGAGGGTATAGCACTCGTCCACCAGCATGGTCGCCAGGGTCTTGGCCGTGTAGCCCACCATCGCCAGAGGCTCCATGAAGGCAATGATGTCTTCCCGCTTCCAGTTGTAGTTGTAGCCCACTTCGGCATTGGCATAGGGGCAGCCGTCGCTCATGGCGATGAAAACGTCGCCATCCTGGAGGCGGATGGTGGAGCGCAGGACCTCCTTGCCGCCCACCAGCATCTCCTGCTTGGGATATTCCAGGTTCGCGCCGTCGCGGATCAGAATAGAGGCGGGGTTCTCGTACTCGATGATGTCCGCCAGCTCGTTTCGGATCACGTGAATCACGGTAAAGGTGGAGTAGGCGACGCCCTTCTGGCTGTCCACCGGCAGGGTGCTGATGATGGTATTGACACACTCCTCCAGCGACAGCCCGGCCGCCAGCATCGTGGAAATGTTCTTGGCTGTCAGGGTGGAGAGGATGCTGGCCTTGACGCCGCTGCCCAGGCCGTCGGCCAGGACGATGACCGTGGAATCCGGGTCGTGGGGGACGACCTCCACGTGGTCGCCGCAGAGCTCCTCGCCAAAATGATTGACGCTCAGAAAACCGATGTCGATGCAATATTTATTCATCGTTGACAGACTCCTTCAGCTTGGTCAGAGCGATCTTGGTCTCGGCCGCGGTCTCGCCCAGCAGGGAAGCGATCTGCTGGACGATGCGCATCTGCTTCTCCACCACCCGGTCCGCCGTCTCGGCGGTCTGCCGGTGGAGGTCCTCCCGCTTCAGCCGGGCCTCCTCCTGCTCGGTCACGTCCCGGAGGATGCAAAGCAGGCTGCGGGATTCCCTGTCGCGGAAGATCGTTTGCTCCACGTAGCGGTCATAGTCCGCCAGATAGACGCGGCGATCCCGGATGTCCCGCCCCGTGGTGAGCACCTGGAGGAAGGGGCTGGAATCCATGATGCGGATCACCTGGTCGCCCAGCACGTCGCCGGGGTAGCGGATGTTCAGCAGCTTCTGGGCCGCGTTGTTGAGCTGCTGGACCTCCAGCTCCTCGTTGAGCACCAGCATGGCCACGGGGGTATTGCGCATCATGCTGTCGGAGAAGTGCTCGGCCTGCTCCTTCAGGAAGGGCAGACACATGGACACCTCGGCCTTGCCCTGGTAGATGGCGATGGCCTTTTCCCGGCAGGTATCGTAGCCGCAGGTTCCGCAGTTGAGCTCGTCCTCGGGCTTCGTCTTGCCCATCTCCTTCAGAATCCGCTGCAGCTCCATGGGAGAGGGGAGATTCGGCTTCCGGGTCAGATCCGGGAAGTTCTTGCGAAGCAGCTCGGCCTCCGGCTGCTCCAGCGGGAAATCGGCGCCGCCGGCATAGACGTTCACCGCCAGGCTGCCGGTGATGACAGACTTGCGGCGCACCATCACCGGGCCGTTCACGCAGGAGCCGGGGCAGGCGGACATTTCAATGAAGCAGCGGTGGACCTTGCCCTGCTCGATGTCCTGCAGGGCGGCGATGACGTTCTCCATGCCGTCCACCACCAGGTACATGTAGCCGGGGACCCGCTCGGTGAGCGTCCGCAGAATGCCGCCGGAGGTCGGGAAGAGCCGGGCCAGGCCCGTGTCGGTATCCTCCTCGCAGGCCTGGGGCACGACGCCCGCCTGCTCCATCCAGAGGGTCAGCTCCTCAAAGGTCAGCACCGCGTCAACCAGGTCACCGTAGCGCTGGGCCTCGTCCTTCTTTGCCACGCAGGGGCCGATGAACACGGTTTTCGCGCCGGGGTGGGCGCGCTTGATGGCGGCGCAGTGGGCCTGCATGGGCGACTGAACGTCCGCCAGGAATGGAAGCGCGGAGGGGTAGTATTTTTCGATCAGCAAATTGACCGAATGACAGCAGGAGGAAATCAGAATATCCCGCTTTTCCTCCCGGAGCAGGCGCTCGTATTCCCGCTTCACGACGGTCGCTCCCAGAGCGGTCTCCTCCACGCCGGCGAAGCCCAGCTGCTTCAGCGCGGCCTCCATGCCGCGGATGCCGACCCCGTCGTAATTGGCCACGAAGGAGGGCGCAAGGCTGGCGTAGACCGGGTCGCCGCTCTGGAGCAGGACCTTGACCTTCTCGGTCTCGTCCACAATCTGCTTGGCGTTCTGCGGGCAGACCACGACGCACTGGCCGCAGAGCACGCAGTCCTCTTCCATCACATGGGCCTGGCTGCCGGAGAAGCGAATCGACTTGACCGGGCAGTGGCGGATGCACTTGTAACAGTTCTTGCAGTTGGATTTCTTCAGGGTCAGACAGCTTGCCATTCGATTTGCCTCCAAATCATAATCTAATGTAGAACATCATACCATAAGCGTCAGGGTCTGTCAAGAAAACCTCCGCCCGGCTTCGCGGCGCGCCTTTGTATCACGGCAAAGCGGACAGGCCTCCGCGGCTCCGGAAGCCTGCCCTGTTTGGAGGCAGGCTTCCGGTTTTCCGGGATTACTTGCCGGGGACCTTCCTGGGCTGCAGCTTGCGGCCGCTGGCCTTGGATTCCTGCTGCCGGTTCGTCCCGGGCGCGGGCGGCATGCCAGTGACTTGTTCCTTCTTCCCGACGTTCTGGCCGTTTCCTCCCTGGGGCGCCTTGACGGGCTGGACGTTTTCAGCCCGGGCCTCCCGGCGCAGGGCGTTCTCGCGCCGGGCCTCCCGGTTCAGCGCGTTGAAGATTCCCGCAACGTGCTCCTCCTGCAGCTCAATCGTCTTCTGGATCTCCCGGACGAGCTTCATTCTCGCCTGGCTCATCTGGTTCAGACTGCCCTTCTGCTGCAGCTCGTTTTCCTTGCGGAGCAGATAGCTGCGGACGCTCTCGCCCAGTCGCTTGTAGAAAACGCGGAGCTCCAGCCTCTCCTCTTCCGTAGGCGTGTGCTGCTTTCTGCCGGCCTTGCGGTCAGCCTCGTTGGGCGTCAGCAGGGCGCTGTACTTCTGGCCCACGGCCCGAAGGTCCTTCTTCACGTTCCCGAATTCCTTGGAGCCGAACCACACGGCCTTGTCGGATTCCTCGGCCCGGTGATAGAGCGCCAGCAGCGTCCGCTCGTCCTTCCGGAACTGATTGTAAACCTCGACCCGGTCATGCTTCAGCAGGCTCGTCTGTACCGCTTTGGGAACCTCGCTCCGGATCGTCCGGGCCAGGAAGGCGTCTTCGGGAGAGAGCTGCCCGTAATTCTCGTCGTTTCGCACACGGATCCCCGAGCCGTCCGCCGCGTCGGGCGCCTTGCCCTTTTCGATCCGCCCCTGAAGCTCCTTCAAACGCTCCGCCGCCCGCTCGATCTGGTTTTCAGGGAGACGGAACTCCTCCAGGATGGTTTTCAGGGCGTCGGGCTTGAGCTGCATGACCCGATCCGCCAGGGCCTCGGGCACGTTCTTCAGCTGCTCGACGCTGATTGCGCTGTCTGAAATGGGCGCGCCAGGTTCGCAGCCCATAAAGGACAGCTCGCTGCCCAGGGCCTGGATCCCGCTCAGGGTCAGGGTACCGTCCTTGCTCCTGGTGAAGCTGTAGCGCAGATTATCGGTACCCCGATTCGCGTTGCCGCAGAGATAGTCCAGCACCTGCAGGGAGTCCAGCTCCCGCAGCGCCTCGGCGGAGAAGGGGGTATCCGCGCGCATCTCCAGGATCGAGTCGTTCTCCTTTGGATTCATGCAGTCGGAGCCCACGGGATTGTCCGTGAAGACGCCCTGGACGGCCTGGCCGTTCCGGATCAGGGTGACCGGCCGGGAAGCCGCCAGCAGGGAGCCGATTCCCAGGGCGTCCGCCACGGCCGACATGGCTCCGCTGCGGAGCGTCACCGGATCCCCGGGCTTGATCTCCATTTTCTTGTACAGCGCATTCCGCTCCGAAAGCTGCTGCCTGGCTGTCAGATATTCGTCGATGGCGTCGGCGAAGGCGCCCTTCGCCATGCCGTTGATCTCCTGCTCGGTGAAGCCCGCCTCCTTCAGGTACTCGTCATAGCTGTGGTTATACTCCCAATCGTGCAGGCATTTCTCCTGATTTTTTCGCTGCATTTCCGCTATGGAAAACTCGCCCGCGGTACACAGGGCCTTGAAGCGCTCGGATTTTTCCTCCATCACCCGGATGGCCCTGGCGGCGGCGGGAGAGCTGTTGGCGGCCAGATTGCGCAGCGATTCCAGGTCCTCGTCCGCAGTCCTGAGGCTCTGCTCCGGCGTGAAGAAGCCGTACGCTTCCCGGTTCTCGGCGACGGGAAGCAGGAAGGCATAACGCCGCTTGACTCCGACGCCCTCCACCTCCGGCTTCTGGTCGGAGACGTCATAGCGCAGGCTCCGCCGCTGCCAGACCTCGGTCAGGCTGCGCGTGTCGCTGCTCCGGGCGCCGGTGAGAACGTTCAGGTCCACGGAGGCCATGTACCTGATCTTCTCCGCCTTCTCCCGGGCCAGGGCGAGATTTTCCCGGTTCCCGGCGGAGGCGCAGAACCGGGCGGCGCATTGGCCCACCCGGACGTACAGCTCCTTCAGCTCCTCCCGGCTCTGGGGGGTCAGCTCCGGCAGAGAGCCGTCCACCCCGGGGATCATCAGCTCGCCGATCCGCGCCGAGAGAGACCGGACGGAGGCGCGGAGCGTGTCGAAGTCTGCGTTCTGCTCCGGAGCGAGCTTCGCGTCGTTCAGGGCCTGCATGAACCCGGCCAGCGGATGCGCTGCCGCAAAGTTTTTGCAGTGCTTCAGCGTGTTCTCCATCCGAGTCCGATGCTTGTGGTAAGCCGCTCGGTGCTCTTGCAGCTGCTCGTCACTCGGGTCAGACGGAATTGCGGGGAACTGGCTCAGCAGACCATCTGCCAGCCGTTCCAGGGCCTTGTATTCTTCGGTGTCCCGGTCGGCCGAACGGATGATGAGCACCCGGGCGCAGGCGTCCAGGCCCTCGGCCAGCAGCTCATCCTTGGAGGGGGCCTCAGGCCGCTTTGCCGCAACCCGGATCATGGTTTCCAGCCGCTGCTTCATGCCGACGGCGTCGATGGGATGGCTGCGGACGTATTCGTTCAGAGAGAAGGGCTTCATGAGGGACAGATCCGCGTTGTAGCCGGGCAGGCCCACCATCCGGTTCACGTCCCGATCCCGATCGGACACGGTAAGCAGATTCTGAATGCTGTCGCTACGGAGCTGATAATAGAACGGAGACTTGTTAATTTCGGGCTCGGCGAGGGCGAGGATCCCGTAGCGCACGGCCTCGCGGTTGGAGAGATCCAGGAACTGGGCTTCCGCATCCACGGTCCAGGTGATTAATTCTTCCTTGGTATTGGCCGAATCATCTGCCAGAAACTTAAAGGTGTGGAGGCAGTGGTAGGGAGGAACAAAGTCGCCATCATTGAAGCGGAGCGCATTGTCCTTCGACATCAGAACTTCCACGGCGCTTTCAAAGTTCTCGCTTTTGGCGCCCGTTTTGTCAACTGCCTCACGTATCGGCTGAAACCACGTCTTGAACAGCACTGCCGGGAAGTCCTGCATAAATTGTTCCGGCGACACCTTGCATCTGCGCGTCTCCTGGTACAGCCTGAAGACGCCGTTGATCTGCGCTTGCTGGGGATTGTCGATCTGGTTCCAGTCGAATATGGCGGGTCTGCGGGTCACGTAGATATCCGGGGCGAAGTTGTATGAGTCAGGGAAGCTCTCCTTGGCCTTGGTACGCAGCTTCTCGATGTTTTGGTAATCCCGCTCATAGGCTTTTTTGGCGTCGATCAGCTCCTCCAGCTTTCCGGCGGTTACCACATCGTGCAGCTTCTGCTTCGACGTGCCGACGCCGCGGAAGCCGTAGAGCTTTGCGGCCTCCTCTGTCAGGAATTCCGTTGCCCCCTGCGGAATCAGATTGATATCGTCCATGATCTTGATCATTTCCAGGATGCCGTTCCAGACCCGGTCCGGCACCTTCGGCATCCGGAGGACCTTATTCGTCCCCTCATCGCTGGCATCGATCAGGAGGCCGGCCCTTCCCACCTTTTTCACGGGGCCGTTGCGGTCAATGAGCGCCCCGGGCTTTTCATTCCTGGCCTTTTTGACCACGGCGCTGAAGTAATTGCCGAGCGCGTCGGTGCTGGCCTTCTCCTTTTGCTCTGTGATCTCCTTGGCTTCCCGTGTGCCGGAGCTTAAATAGCGTTCGCAGTCGGTCAGGGCGCGCAGAAGCTCGTCCTTTTCGGCAGGGGCGTACTGCCCGGATTCGACCTGCGTCCGGAGCTTCCCGATGGCGTCGGCGTCAGCCTTCGGAAGATAGGTCCGCTCGTCGCGGTCATGGATCGTGGGGTTTGCGTCCAGCTTCGCAACGAGCTCGTGAAGCCGCTCGGCCTTCAGGACCTCGGGCAGATGCCGGTAGACGAGCAGGGGATTCCGCTGAAGCTTTGCGGAGCTCAGGCAGTCCATCAAGCTGAGGCGCAGACCCCGATCATACTTTTCCTTGCTCAGGAACTTCTCGGCGATTTCCAGTCTTTGCTCCGGCGTGGCATAATCGGAGTAGACGGTCCCGTCAAAGGACTTGCCCTCAAGCATTTTCTGAATGAGCTCCGCGGCCCTTTCCGCCTTCTGCTCGTCCGGCAGGTTCCGCCAGGCGGCATCCCTTGCCGCGTCGGTCCGCGGCAGGTTCTTTTCGCGGAACCATTCGTTGAGCATGCCCTTGTAGTATGAGCACGCCTGGCGGCGAATCTCCCGGAAGCTGAGATCGGGCAGCTCGCTCGACGACAGCTCCACAAGCTTTTTGATCCCGTCAGAGTCGAGCGCAGCGTCCTTGAGGCTGTCCTTGAGCGGCGCCAGCTTGCGCTCCAGCTCGGCCAGGCGGATTCCCCGCTCCGTGACTGCCTGATATTCGAACTCGGAGGGCTTGGGGGAAGCCCGGAGGGTTCGGTGCGCCTCCCAGATCTCATCCAGATACTTCAGATAGGCAGCCGCGTCTTTCTCGAAGGCCAGCTGTTCCTCGCGCTTGTTAAGCTCGGGGTCGGGCTCCCCGCCCTGATTCTCCTCGACCTTAGGCTCTTCGACCTTGGGCTCTTCGACCTTCCCCTCGACGGGCTTCTCCTGGACAATGGACTCCGCAAACACGGGTGCGGTGGGGTGACTGCCGATCGTCTCTTCAGGCTTGCTTTCGATTTCCTCGCTGCCTGCCTCGGAAGAACCGGATAGGATCTCTGCCTCTTTCGGCTTGTATCCCGCAGCAGGCCCGATCTCCGGCTCCTCGACCTTGGGCTCTACGGGCTTGGTCTCCTCGACCTTAGGCTCTTCGGCCTTGGGCTCCTCGACCTTGGAGGCGAGCTTATCCTTCTCTATGCGCCAGTCCTGCACGCGGCGGCGATTCTCCGCCGCTGTCATGCCTTCTTTTGTGGACGCTGCGGTTCTGGCGGTTCTGCCGCAGAAGCTCCTGAGCTCCTGGGCCACAGCTTTTTTGAAAGCGGGCTCTTCTTTGCGGACTTTGGAGAGATAGGTTTCCGCCAGCCGGCTGATCCTCGCGTGCTCGACGTTTAGCCTGTCCATCAGCTCCGCCCGGGCCTGACCCTCGGGGGGATTGGGGGCGTACAGACCGGCGATGGACTGGATCAGTCTGTCGACGGCGCTCCGCAGGTCGTTGTATTCGGTCAGGTCCCGCCCTCCCTTGTTGACCTCGGCCATGATCTCATACATGGCGATAAGCCGGGAGAGCACCTCGGTCCCCGCCACGGCCTGCTCATAATAGCCGGTGGGAGATTGGTCGCTGCCGGCCACCTTGGGCAGGCCCCTGCGCCTCTGGTATTCCCGGGCGGCGTCGTCCAGCTCCTTGTCGCTCAGATACTGACAGGGCTGAATCCGATCGTCCTTTCTGAGCTGGAAGCAGAGCTTCACCCTGTCCTTCTGCAGATAGAGTTTTTGGGCGTTCTCGCTGAGATATTGTTCGATCTGATTCAGCATGCTCATTCTGCTCTCCGCATCGGTGATCCGGGTGGAGCCGATCTTCTCGAGCAGCTCTTGCATGGAATTCAACAGTTCGGGCGTATAGCTTCTTTTCTCGTTTTTAAGCGGTCTCGCGGCTTTGGCATAGAGCTCAAACAGGGACCCGAGCAGCGCCGCGTCTTCCACCGGCCAGCCCTGGCGCAGAGCGATCCGGCGTCCTTCCAGATTGTCCGGAACGTAGAGCGGCCCGCGATCAAAGGTGCTGAGGTGATTGGGCTTGTTGTCCATCGCCTTTGCCCAACGCTGATAGTCCTTCGCGACGGTCTCATCATCGTCTCTGATAATCCTTCTGCTCTCCAGCACGCCGCCGGCAACGTGGTCGTACTGGGTCAGAAGCAGCCTGCGGGAAAGGCGGTCCTGGCGCGCGGTCAGGGTCCCGGCCCTGGCCGCGTTCGCGTGATCGCAGGCGATGCTGACCATCCGGGAGCTGTTCTCAAAGACCGGCATGAACGGCATGTCCGAAAGCTGGTCCATCAGGTAGGTAAAATCCTTCCTCTTCGGATCCTTGTCGAATTCGGCGGGCATATGGATCGTGGCCGTCTGGCTGTGTATATTCAGGTAAACGTCGTCGCTCATTGCCTCCGTGCCGTAGTTTTGCAGGGCAAAATTGGCCATGTCCCGCTTAAAGCGGAGAAAAGAGGCGCCCTCCGGGTTTTCGCGAGCCATCTGGGCTTGCTTCTCATCCACGGCGGCACAGTAGGCGTTGAAGCGCCTGCGCAGGGAGCTTTCGTGCTCCATCTGAACTTCCTTGTATTCCGATTGCTCCTCGTACTTCGTTTTGCAGCCGACCTTCATTCCCCTTTGCGTGAAGAGCAGAGACGGACAGTCGCGCTTGTCCTCATCGGTTTCCAGCAGAAACTCCACCGGCTGTCCGTTTTCATCCATTCCATCCATCATTTCCGCGATCGAAGGGAAATTCCCCGACTGGAAGCGTTTCTCGTCGCTGTACATGTAGCGAAGCCCGTTTGCGTCCATGTAGGTCTGGACGTAAATCAGGCCCCAGTTGTAATTCCAATTTGCGTGTCCTGGCTGGAACTTTGTGAGCTTCCCTGGCTTCGGCATTGCATATACCTCCATTTGTCAATATTGAGCGGCTGTGAGCGCCCCATCCGGACGCGGGGCCGCGCCGGAGCAGACTCCTGTCCAGAAAAAATTTTACCATATTATCCTCGGTCTCCGCAAGAGAACGCTATGCCGATTTTATGCCGATTCCCGCCGACCGCAGCCGGGCTGAACGGATCGGCCCTTTGCTTCGCCGGGCTGTTTCGCGGTCTCGCGTCAGTCCCCGACGCCGACCGACCGACGCCCGGTCCCCTTCGGACGGCAGATTTTTTCCTCTTTCGAAAAAGCACGGGTTTTGTAATGATTCTGTACGCTGTTTGTGTTATGATGGGCTTAAAGAAATCCGAAACGGAGGGAATAAAATGACTTTATCGGAATTTTACCTGCAGGAGATTATTGACGCGGAGCTGAAGCTGGAGAAGGAACAACAGAATTACCTGGATCTGCAGGTCAGCGACCGGGCGCTGCAGGAGCAGCTGCTGCGGATGCAGGAGATGGAGCACCGTCGGATCGAGCTCGAGCGGAAGATCGCCACGGCGCTGAAGCAGCTCAACGATCAGAAGCTGCGGGAGCTCTTCGGGAAGCTCCATCAGCCGGAAGGGGCGTACCCCAGAGCCTCTGCGGAGAACTTTATCCATCAGGTCCGGGAAGCGGTCTACTCTCCGGCCACGGACCTGATCAATCCGAACTATTTCGGCGTGCTCGGCCTTGGACAAATCCTGGACGCCTACGGGGAGGCCCTGGGGCCGGAGCTCTGCCGACAGCTGATGGAAAGCCCCATTCCGCCCCTGGTCACCAGCCCGGACTTCCGGGGAGATATGAGCTGGCGCCCGCATCAGGCGGCGGTCGACGGTCTCATCAATCGCTATACCAAGGGACCGGACGCCCTGCAGAACCAGCGGAATCTGGAGCTGCTGACCAAGGTGGGCGACGCCCTGGAGACCATGGAGCCCAAGCTGCGAACCCAGCTGCAGAGCTCCGGCCAGATTCAGATTGACACAGCGCAAAGCACGAATCTCATCCATAACTGAGCAGGCAAAGACGCCAGCCGCTGCAATCGCAGAGGCTGGCGCCGTATTTCTGTTTCGTACGATCACGAATCCGCGCTTCCATTCGCGGAATCGTTCAGGATTTTTTCCACCTGGTCCCGTTTTTCGTAGAGGACGCAGCCGCCCGCGTGCTCCCCGCTGAGGACGCCCTCGGCCTGGAGCCTTTGGAACAGGGGCGAGGCGATGGCCTCCCGCAGGGAGGTATCCCGGATGTTCACGTCGGAATAGGGGGAGAAGGGGCAGGGCTCCGCGCCGCCGTGGGAGTTGATGTGGAAGAACTCCCGGCCCGCCGCCATGCAGCCTCCCATGGCCAGCTCGTCGCCGGGGAAGGAGAGCAGCACGGCCTCGTTGTACGTCTGCCGCAGCGTCTCCATGGCCTTCGCCATGTAGGCCCGTTCGGGCTCGCCCGGGGCCAGGTGCCGGGCCTCCTCGGTGACGGGGACGAACTCCACGAAGATCACCAGCTTGCAGCCCCGGTCCATCAGGGTATCCAGGAAGGCCGGGGAGCTGACCTCCCGGACGTTCTCCGTGGTGACGGTGATGGAGGCCCCGAAGATCAAGCCCTTTTCCTGGAATCGGTCCATGTTCTCCGTCACCAGCTTGTAGATGCCGCTGCCCCGGCGGGCGTCGGTGATCTCCTGCCCGCCCTCGATGCTCAGCACCGGGATCAGGTTGCGGCACTCGTCCAGGAGCTTGAAATAGCGCTGGTCGATGAAGGTGCCGTTGGTGAAGACCGGGAAGATGATGTTCCGCATCTTGCCCGCGGCCTCCACGATGTCCCGGCGGATCATGGGCTCGCCGCCGGCCAGCAGGATGAAGCTGACGCCCAGCTCCTCCGCCTCCCGGAAGATTCGCAGCCATTCCTCGCTGCTGAGCTGGTCCACGGGGGGCGCGTCGTTGGTGGCGTTGCTGCAGCGGGAATAGCAGCCCGCGCAGTGGAGATTGCAGCTGGAGGTGATGCTGGCGATCAGGAAGCCCGGCACGTGCAGCCCTTCCGTCTCCAGCTTCATGCGGGTTCTGGAGGCCTTCCGACTGGCGACGGCGAATTTCGCCATGAAAGCGCTCTCCCTGGGATTTTTCAGCGTGGCCTTCAGCGTGTCGGCCACAATGGCCTCCACGCCCTGCTCGATGTGCTTCTGTAAGTCAAAATGTTCCGTCTGCATCATAGGTACTTCCTCGCAAAGGCCTCCGCGGCCTTCAGCTGCTCCGCGCCGGGCTTGTTTCTGGCGTAGAGGGTTTCTGTCTCCACGGGGATTCCCGCGTCGGCCAGTCCTTTTTTCAGCAGCTCCAGGGCATGCCTGGAGATCCAGGAGGTGGAAAAGACCACCGCCTTTTTGACCGTTGTTTTGTCCAGGGTCTTCAGAAAGTCCTTCACATGCCCGTCCAGCCCGTAGGCGTACAGGGCGCCGCCCAGGAACAGAAGGTCCACCGGCTCCTGGATGGGGGCCTCCGGCGCGTCCACCGACAGCGCCGCTGTGCCGGCGCCCTTGGCAATGGCTTCCGCCAGGGCCTTGGTGTTTCCCGAACGGGAATAGTATCTGACTGCGATTTTCATAACAATCCTCCTATGACCGGAGCGCAGATCGGGGCTTACGCCC
The DNA here is from genome assembly GCA_017519005.1 of Oscillospiraceae bacterium. GTDB lineage: Bacteria > Bacillota > Clostridia > Oscillospirales > Oscillospiraceae > JAFRPC01. The sequence goes on from JAFWTG010000002.1 coordinate 12,562, forward strand.
GGTTGAATTTTTCCTTGGGCTGCTTGCAGCGGGGGCAGCGCCAGTCCTCGGGCAGGGCTTCGAAGGCGACGCCGTCGTGCTCGGCGGGATCGTAGACGTAGCCGCAGATGGAGCAGACGTACTTGCCGCTGGCCTCCCGGGGGACGAACGAAGACTTACGAAATCATTTTCCCGCCGTTGTATTTCTTCTGCGCTTTCCAGATCAGCGCGAAGCCGACGGCGAAGCTCACCGGCAGGGCAAGCCAGCCGAGCTTTTCTTCCAGGATGCAGGCGACGACGCCGGTGAGCAGGCAGCCTGCGCCAATGGCGATCAGCGACAGGCCCATCAGTCTTGTGTAGGCGGGGACGTCCTCCGCTTTCACGTTCCGCGTGTGCCAGGCGTTCACCAGATCGATCCGTTTCTTTTTCCACAGCACCGTCCCGAGCGCAATCAAGAGAAGCCCGACGCCGATGAATACGATCAAGCCGATCAGCATTTTTGAACCCCCCTCAGCAAAAACCACTGTCTGTCCGGACTACATTCTGTACAGCCGGAAGCATTATAAGAGGCAACGTCATACGCTTTGTTCCAATCGAGCATATGACGTTGCCTTCAAAAATGATAATCTATTTGCGGCCGGTGCCATTGTGACAGAGAAATCCGGGATGCGCGTCCATCGAAAGCACAGAAGCGGGAAAACAGAAGCCCGACAGACGCTTTCAGCTTTTCCGGATGAACTTCTCGCTGCATCTGGGGCATCGGATACTGATCTTGCCGCGGCCGCGGGGGACGCGGACGGTCTGCCTGCAGCTGGGGCAGCGAAAATAGCGATGCTGGCGGTCGGTGAGCCGGGTCATCCAGGCGCGAAGCTTTCCGCCGCGCAGGAGCCTGGCCTTCAGCTCCAGGTAGCGCCGGTTCTCCAGGAAGCGCTTGTCCGGATTCCGGGAGAGGAAGCGGAAGAGATACCAGCCCAGGATGCCGTAGGAGATCAGGTTCACAACCAGGCTGATGATACGGCAGACCGCGCCGAAGCGGGAGAGGAGCATGCTGACCACGCTCAGGATCACCGCCGTGACGAGCAGAAAGATATTCAGTTGATCCACGCCGTAGCGCCCTGTCATGAAGCGCCGCATGGATGCGGAAAAGCGCTGAAGCATGCCTCGGAACACAGCCTCCACCACCTTGCGGGAAACGAGATCCGCCGGTTTTCCGGCAATCATAATTATATCCGCTTTTCCGACAAAATCAAGGCGGAGCCCGGAGAATTTACGGAAAGTTAAAAATCCGGGCGCCTGCGGCGCGTCGTCCGCAAGCGCCCGAAGATTCATTGCCGCGCGTTCTTGTCGCAGCTCGCGCCGCAGCAGGCGCAGCAGCCGGAGCAGCCGCTCTTTTTCTTCCTGCGCATCCGCCACAGGGCGAAGCCCACCATGACTGCGACGGCGGCCAGGATGGAAATATCCCAAAAGTTCATGGAATGCCTCCCGAAATACGGATTTCCGTTTACAGGATCGCGGTGAGCAGCAGCTTCACCAGCAGCGCCGCAGCCCAGGCCAGGGCGCACTGCCAGAGAACCACGCCCCAGGCCCATTTGCGGCCCAGCTCCCGCCGGATGGAGGCGATGGCCGCCACGCAGGGGGTATAGAGCAGGCTGAACACCAGCAGGGACGCGGCGGCGGCCACGCTGAGGACGGCGCTGACGCCGCCCCCGGCGCCGAAGGTGACCTCCAGCACGGAGACCACGCTCTCCTTGGCCATGAAGCCGGTGATCAGGGCCGTGACGATCCGCCAGTCCCCCAGGCCTAGAGGCCGGAACAGGGGCTCCAGCAGGCCCGCCGCGGCGGCAAGGATGCTGTTGTGGGGAGAGTCCAGCAGCTGGAAGCGGAAGTCAAAGCTCTTGAGGAACCAGACCACCACGGTGGCGATCAGGATGATCGTAAAGGCCCGCTGCAGGAAGTCCTTGGCCTTCTCCCAGAGCAGCTGCAGGACGTTCCGGGGGCTGGGAAAGCGGTAGTTGGGCAGCTCCATCACGAAGGGGACGGCCTCGCCCCGGAAGAGGGTCTTCTTGAAAAGCAGGGCCATGAGGATGCCCGTAACGATGCCCAGCAGATACAGAATCGTAACCACCAGCCAGGTCTTCCCCGGGAAGAAGGCATGGGCGAAGAAGCCGTAGATGGGCAGCTTGGCCGTGCAGCTCATAAAGGGGGTCAGCAGGATGGTCATTTTCCGGTCCCGCTCCGAGGGCAGGGTCCGGGTGGACATGACCGCCGGCACCGTGCAGCCGAAGCCGATCAGCATGGGCACGATGCTCCGGCCGGAGAGGCCGATGCGCCGCAGGAGCTTGTCCATCACGAAGGCCACGCGGGCAATATAGCCGCTGTCCTCCAGCAGGGAGAGGAAGAGGAACATGGTGACGATGACGGGCATAAAGCTCAGCACGCTGCCGACGCCCTCGAAGATGCCGCCCAGCACCAGACTTTGGATGGCCGGGGCCACGCTGCCCCGCTCCATGGCCCGGCCGACCAGCTTGGCCAGGGCGTCGATGCCGCTCTGCAGGAGGTCCTGCAGGAAGGGGCCGATCAGGGCGAAGGTCAGGAAGAAGACCAGGCCCATGATGACGATGAAGGCGGGGATGGCGGTGAATTTGCCCGTCAGAATCCGGTCGATGCGCTGGCTGCGGATGTGCTCCTGACTCTCCCGGGGCTTGATGACGCAGGCGTCGCAGACCTTCTGGATGTAGGCGTAGCGCATGTCGGCAATGGCGGCGCTGCGGTCCAGGCCGCGCTCGGCCTCCATCTGCACCACGATGTGTTCCAGCATCTCGCACTCGTTCCGGTCCAGGTTCAGCTGCCCCAGGATGGCCTTGTCGCCCTCCACCAGCTTGCTGGCGGAGAAGCGCAGAGGCAGACCAACCGCCGCGGCGTGGTCCTCGATCAGGTGGCTGACCGCGTGCAGGGAGCGGTGGACCGCGCCGCCGTGGTCGTCGGCCCCGCAGAAGTCCTGCCGCAGGGGCCGCTCCTGATATTTGGCCACGTGGACCGCGTGGCGGATCAGCTCGTCGATGCCCTGATTCTTGGCGGCGGAGATGGGGACCACCGGGACACCCAGCATGGCCTCCATGGCATTCACGTCCACGCTGCCGCCGTTGCCCCGCATCTCATCCATCATGTTCAGCGCCACCACCATGGGGACGTTCATCTCCAGCAGCTGCATGGTCAGATAGAGGTTGCGCGCGATGTTGGTCGCGTCGACGATGTTGATGATGCCCCGGGGCTTGCCATTGAGGACGAAGTCGCGGCTCACCAGCTCCTCGCTGGAATAGGGCGACATGGAGTAGATGCCGGGCAGGTCCGTGATCCGGGTGTTGGGGTAGTGGCGGATCACGCCGTCCTTCCGGTCCACGGTGACGCCAGGGAAGTTGCCCACGTGCTGGTTGGAGCCGGTGAGCTGATTGAAGAGGGTGGTCTTGCCGCTGTTCTGGTTGCCCACCAGGGCAAAGCTCAGCAGCTCGCCGTCGGGCAGCGGGTCGCCGGAGCCCTTGGGGTGAAACTTGCCCTCCTCGCCCAGGCCGGGGTGCTCCCGGCGCTTCGGGCGATGCTCAGTCCGGGGATTCGCCCCGGCCGCCACGGGCTCGGAGACGCTGATCCGGGCGGCGTCCGCCAGCCGGAGGGTCAGCTCGTAGCCGTGGATGCGGAGCTCCATGGGGTCCCCCAGGGGGGCCAGCTTGGTCACCGTCACCTCGGCGCCGGGGATCAGGCCCATATCCAACACGTGCTGCCGCAGGGCGCCCTCGCCCCCCACGGCCTCGACCCGGGCAGACTGGCCCGGCTTTAAGCTTTGCAAGGTCATAGCATTTCTCTCTTTCCGCGTAAGCTTCGGCGGACGGCGGGACTGCGCCGCCGGATGATTCAACTGTAGTATAGCACAAGTTCCGGCGCTTGTCACCTGAAAAAGCGGCTGATTTTTCAAAATGTCCCTGCGGGAATCGCGCCGCCCGTCTTGCATGACGGAGCGGAATATGTTATAATAAACAAAACGCATTGGGAGAAGCCTATGAAATCCGTGACGATCTACACCGACGGCGCCTGCAGCGGCAATCCCGGCCCGGGGGGCTGGGGCGCGATTCTGGAATACCGGGGCCGGGAGAAGGAGCTCTCCGGCGCGGAGGCAGAGACCACCAACAACCGCATGGAGCTCACCGCCGTGATCCGTGCCCTGGAGCAGCTGAAGGAGCCCTGCGCCGTGGAGCTGTATTCCGACTCCAAATACATCATCGACGCCCTGACCCTGGGCTGGGCCAAGGGCTGGCAGGCCAGAGGCTGGAAAAAGCCCGACAAGAAGCCCGCTCTGAACCCCGACCTCTGGCAGCGGCTGCTGGAGCTCTGCGCACTGCACAGCGTCAACTGCCACTGGGTCAAGGGCCACGCGGACAATCCCAAAAATGAACGCTGCGACCGGCTTGCAGTTCAAGCCAGAGAACAAATTGTAAAGGAGGACAACGCTATGTCGAAATCCAAGGTTTATTTCACCAGAGATCTTTCCCCCGAGGGCTTGAAAAAGCTCTTTGCCCGCATCTCCGCGCCCCTCACCGGCAGGGTGGCCGTGAAGCTCCACACCGGCGAGAAGAACGGCCCCAACATCATCCCCTCCGCCTGGGTCAGGGAATTCCTGGGCGAATGCCTGCCCGAGGCCACCATCGTGGAGACCAACACCTTCTACGAGGGCGACCGCTACACCACCGAGCAGCACCGGGAAACCCTCAAGGTCAACGGCTGGACCTTCTGCCCCGTGGACATCATGGACGAGGAGGGCACCGTGGACCTCCCCGTGGCCGGCGGCAAGTGGTTCGACCACATGACCATGGGCAGCCACGTGACCCGCTACGACTCCCTGCTGGCCCTGACCCACTTCAAGGGCCACACCATGGGCGGCTTCGGCGGCTCCAACAAGAACCTGGGCATCGGCATGGCCGACGGGCGCATCGGCAAGAAGATGATCCACCAGCGGGAGGGCTCCGACGATATGTGGTCCATCGCCATGGACGAGCTGATGGAGCGCATCGCGGAATCCACCAAAGCCACCGTGGACCACTTCAAGGGCCACATCTCCTTCCTGAACGTGCTGCGGAACATGTCCGTCTCCTGCGACTGCGAGGGCACGGCGGCCCAGCCCGTGGTGACCCCCAACATCGGCATGGTGGCCTCCCTGGACGTTCTGGCGGTGGACCAGGCCAGCGTGGACCTGGTCTATGCCCTGAATCCCGCCGACAACAAGGCCCTGACGGAACGCATCGAGACCCGCCACGGCCTGCGCCAGCTCTCCTACATGAAGGAGCTGGGCATGGGCAGCGACGACTACGAGCTCATCGACATCGACAACGGCGACGTCGTGATCACCCCCACGGAGGCGGTGAAGGACGTAGTACCCTTCAGCCCCTTTGCCCTGTAAAGGAAGAAGTAAGAAGTAACAAGTAAATAGCGAGAAGACCCCGTGTCGATATGGATACTTCTTACTTATTACCTATTACTTATTACCTGCCTAAAAAAGGGGGGTGACGGCGTGGACAAGCAAAAACTGATCGAGCTGCTCCGGGCGGGGAGCTATGTCTCCGGCGCGGAGTTGGGCAAGCGTCTGGGCGTCACCCGGGCCGCGGTGTCCAAGGCCATTGCCGCCCTGAAACGGGAGGGCTGGGCCATTGAGTCCGTCCCCAACCGGGGCCACCGGCTGGCGGCGGAGCCGGACCGCCTGGACCGGGCCGCCATTCTGGCCGCCCTGGGGGAGCACCCCTGGGCCGGAACCCTGGAGCTTCTGGACACGGTGGACTCCACCAACAACTACCTGAAAACCCTGGGTGCCGCCGGCGCTCCCCACGGAACCGCAGCTGTGGCCGACTGTCAGACCGGGGGCCGGGGTCGGCTGGGGCGGCGCTTTGACTCCGCCCCGGGCAGCGGAATCTACCTCTCCGTCCTGCTGCGGCCCGCCTGCCCGCCCCAGGAGCTGCTGACGCTGACGGCCCAGGCCGCCGTGGCGGTGCGCCGGGCCGTCAGGACCATCACCGGGACCGAGGCCGGGATCAAGTGGGTCAACGACCTGGTGCTGGGGAGCCGGAAGATCTGCGGCATCCTGACGGAGCTGTCCATCGAGGCCGAGAGCGGTCTGGTCTCCTACGCCGTGGTGGGCGTGGGAATCAACTGCAACCGCCCCGCCGAGTCCTTCCCGCCGGAGCTGCGGGAAACCGCCGGCTCCATTCTCTCCCAGACTGGGAAACGCGTGGATCGGAACGCCCTGGCTGCCGAAATGATCCGAGCGCTCTCCGCCCTGCCGGACCTGGACTGGCGGGAGGAGTACCGGGCCGCCTGCGTGAACCTCGGAAAAGAGGTTCAGATTTTGGCCCCCGGAAAAGAACCCCAAACAGGCGTCGCCCTGGACGTGGGCCCAGAGGCGGAGCTGATCGTCCGGACGGAAGCCGGCGTCGAGACCGTCCAAAGCGGTGAGGTCTCCGTCCGAGGGTTGTACGGGTACGTGCCGTAGCCTGAACCCCGCTCGGTAGCGGCGCACAGTGTGCGCCACGAGACCACGCCCGGACGTTCAATGCAAAATGCAAAGTGCAAAATGCAAAAATTTTGCGAACAGATCAGGGAGAGAAACGCGCATGAGTTATATCCGCGAAATGAGAAAATACATCGGCCACGCGCCGATGCTCTCCGTCGGCGCGACCGTCGTGATCCTGAAAGATGATTACATATTGCTGAATCTGCGGTCCGACACACACACCTGGGGCATACCCGGCGGAGCTATCGAATTGGGTGAGACCCTTGAACAGACCGCCGCCCGGGAATTGAAGGAGGAGACCAATCTGACCGCCGCTTCCTTCACCCTGCTGCACCTGTTCTCTGGCCCGGATTTCTATTTCAAATATTCAAACGGCGACGAGCTCTATTCCGTCGTGGCCCTGTTCCTGGCGGAAGGGGTCGCGGGAGATCTGAAAATCACCGACGGAGAGAGCACCGAATTGGCCTATTTCCGTAAAGAGGCGCTTCCGACCCTCGAAAGCCGTGCCAAAACGATTATAACCTGGTTGATCGATAACCATTTCCTTTTCTGATCCCGCTGCCGTGCGGGGAAAGACAGGCGGGCAGATTGCCCGCGCTACAGGCGGAGACGGCAGACAAGCAATGCTTGTCCCTACATGCGGATTTGGGGCCGGATGCCTCGGGCGGGCGGCCAATGACCGCCCCTACAAACCCCTGATGCCTGAACGGAACGTGCGGGCGGCTCATCCTTGAGGATAAGAGCCGCCCCTACAGACGTATTCCCGTGGCGCACACTGTGCGCCGCTACAGATGATAAACGGAGGTATTGCACATGAACGTCACAGAACGCTTCCTCAAGTACGTTGCCTTTGACACCCAGTCCGACGAGAACAGCGAGAGCTGCCCCTCCACGGAGAAGCAGAAGGCCCTGGGCGAATTCATCGTAAAGGATATGCAGGCCATCGGCATCGCCGACGCCCGCATGGACGAATACGGCTACGTCTACGGCTCCGTCCCCGGCACCGCCGAGGGCCCCGTCATCGGCCTGATCGCCCACATGGACACCTCACCGGACTGCTCCGGCAAGGATATCAAGCCCCGGATCGTGGAGTATCAGGGCGGCGATCTGGTTCTCAACGAGGCGGAGAAGATCGTGATGAAGGTCAAGGACTTTCCCAGCCTGCGCAACAATCAGGGCAAGCATCTGATCGTCACCGACGGCACCACCCTCCTGGGCGCCGACGACAAGGCGGGCATCGCGGAGATCCTCACCGCCGTGGAGGAGCTGCTGGCTGAGGGCGGCCCACGGGTCCCCCTGCGGATCGGCTTCACCCCCGACGAGGAGGTTGGCCGCGGCGCGGACCGCTTCGACGTCAAGGGCTTCGGCGCGGAGTTCGCCTACACCGCCGACGGCGGCACCCTGGGCGAGCTGGAATATGAAAACTTCAACGCCGCCTCCGCCACGGTGGTCTTCAAGGGCGTCTCCATCCACCCGGGCAGCGCCAAGGGCCGGATGGTCAACGCCATGCAGGTGGCGGTGGACTTCCACACCATGCTTCCCGCCCAAGAGCGGCCTGAGTTTACCGAGGGCTACGAGGGCTTCTCCATGCTGGCCCACATGCAGGGCGGCATCGAGGAGGCCACCCTCCACTACATCATCCGGGACCACGACCGCTTCAAGTTTGAGCAGAAGAAGTCCCGCTTCCAGATGATCGCCCGCTATCTCAACGAGCGCTACGGCGAGGGCGTTGTCACCGTCACCCTCAAGGACAGCTACTACAACATGAAGGAGAAGATTCTCCCCGTCATGCACGTGGTGGAACGGGCCAAGGCCGCCATGGCCGCCGCCGGAATGGACCCGGTGGCCAGGCCCATCCGGGGCGGCACCGACGGAGCCCGGCTCAGCTTCGAGGGGCTTCCCTGCCCGAACCTCTGCACCGGCGGCGAGAACTACCACGGACGCTATGAGTACATCCCCGTGGAGGACATGGAGCGCTGCGTGCAGATGCTCAAGAACATCGCAAGGCCGTGAAGCACCTGGCTCCCGCCTGCTTCCGGGCCTTCGCCTGCGCCGCGGGGAGCTGCCCCGACAGCTGCTGCCGCGCCGGCTGGGAAATTATTCCGGACGATGATACCATCCAATTATACAACACCCTTTCCGGTCCTGACGGCGAGCGGGTCCGGGAAGGGATTCTCCCGGGAACGGAGCCGCTGCTGCGGCAGGATGAACGCCGCGTCTGCGTCCTGCTGGACCCGGACGGGCTCTGCTGCGTCCAGCGGCACTTCGGCCACGGGGCTCTTTGCCGGGTCTGCCGGGAGTATCCCCGCTTTCACCGGGAGTTCGGCAATTTGACGGAGCACGGTCTCAGCCTCAGCTGCCCCACGGCCTACGCTCTGGCAACTGGCGCGTCCCCCGCCTGGGAGGAATGGGAGGACGAGGCCCCCATCGTCCCCAACGAGCTGGACCCGGCGGCCTATCTGCGGCTGCGGAAGGGCCGGGCGCTGGCCCTGGCGCTGCTGGCCCGGGAGGCGCTGCCCCTGCAGGCCCGTCTGCGCCTGCTGCACCGCCTGGCCGCCGCCATGCAGGGCGCGCCGGAGCTGCGGATTTCCCACAACTACGAAGCTCGCCTCCGCCGCTGGACGACCCTCCCTCCATCCCGCAGGGACAAGCACGGCTTGTCTCTACACCCGGAAAAGAAAGGAGCCGCCGATTGCGGCGCCCTGGCGCGGCGCTTTCTGGATCTGGAGATTCTCTCCCCGGAGTGGCGGGACGCCCTGGAGCGCTTCGCGGCCCTGGCGGCGGCGGGGCGGCTGCCCGGGGCGCTGCCGCCGCCGGGGGACCCGGAGCCCTACGCCCGCTGGCTCTGGCACGAGCTGTACAAGTACTGGCTCGACGCCCTGGACGACGGGCGGCTGCTGGCGCGGGTGGAGCGGGGCCTGGCCATGTTGCTGCTGGGTCTGGCCATGGATCAGGCTCTTCCCGGCGAAGGCCCCTTCCTCCGGCGCATCAGCCGGGAGATCGAGCACTGCGAGGAAAACCTGGAGGCCCTGCTGGACCCGGCGCTCGGCAAGCTCGTTCGGGACGCACTATAAGAGCAGTCCTCCCGCCGGCATGACGCCGACGGGAGGACTGCTGTTTTCGTTACCGGCACTCCGTCAGGATACGGTCCAGCTCCTCCAGCCAGCCGTCCTCGGTGTACCAGGCGGTGGCGAAGCGGACCACGGTGTGGGTCTCGTCCGGCAGAGACCAGAAGCTCAGGGGAACCCGCTCCCGCAGGGCGGTATAGCGCCCGTTTTCCAGCAGGGCAAACTGCTGGTTGGTGGGGGTGTCCATGTAGCAGGGGACCCCGTGCTTCGCCAGTACGGTCTTCAGCCGGGCGGCGGTCTGCACGCCCCGGCGGCCAATCTCATAATAGAGGCCGTCGGTGAAGAGGGCGTCGAACTGGACCCCGCAGAGCCGCCCCTTGGCCATCAGGGCTCCGTGCTTCTTGATGAAGTTGACGAAGTGGGCCGGGGCCTGCCGGGGGAAGATCACCGCCTCGCCGCAGAGGGCGCCGCATTTGGTGCCGCCCACGTAGAAGGCGTCGCAGAGCGCCGCGATCAGGGGCAGGTCCACGTCGGTCCCCTCGGCCATGAGACCGTAGGCCAGCCGGGCCCCGTCCAGATAGAGCCGCATGCCGAACTCCCGGCAGACGGCGGAGATCTCCGTCAGCTCCGCCCGGCTGTAGAGGGTGCCCCATTCCGTGGGGTGGGAGATGTAGACCGCGCCGGGATAGACCATGTGCTCCACGTTCTCGTCGGCCAGCAGGGTGGCAGCCAGCGTCCGCAGCTCGACGGGGTCGATCTTGCCCTCATGCTCCGGCAGGGCCAGGATCTTGGCCCCGGCGGCCTCGGGAGCGCCGGCCTCATGGACGTGGATATGGCCGGTCTGGGCGGCGATCACGCCCTCCCAGGGCTTCAGCAGGGAGGCCAGCACCACGGCGTTGGTCTGTGTGCCGCCGCTGAGGAAATAGACCTCCGCCGCCGGGCAGCCGCAGGCGGCCCGGAGCTTCTCCCTGGCGCTTTCGGAGAAGCAGTCGAAGCCGTAGCCCGGCTGGGGGATCAGGTTGGTTTCCAACAGGCGCTGCAGCACCTTGGGGTGCGCGCCGCAGGAATAATCATTCTCAAAGGTGATCATGCACATTACCTCGAACGCAGATTTTCTCTATTATATCCCCGCCGCTCCGGTTTGTAAATGCCGAATCAAAAAATAGTGGTTGCTTTTTTCGACGGAATCCCTTATACTCTAAGAAGCGGCGGGGAGATCCGCCGTTTCCCACAAAAAAGATTCCTACAGGAGTGAATACCATGAACATCAAAGCTGTCGTGCTGGCTGCCGGAAAGGGCACTCGCATGATGTCCGAGACCAACCAAATGCCCAAGGTCCTCCGCCAAGCCTGCAGCAAGCCCCTGCTGCACTACGTCCTGAAGGCCCTGGACTTCATCCCCGCGGCGGACACCGTCCTGGTGGGCGGCTACAAGCGGGAGCTGGTCTTTGAGGCCTTTCCCGACTACCCCCACGCCGTCCAGGATCCGCAGCTGGGCACCGGCCACGCGGTCATGTGCGCCAGGGAGCAGTTGGAGGGCTTCGACGGCACCGTGCTGGTCTGCTACGGCGATATGCCCCTGCTGAAGAAGGAGGTCTACCAGGGCCTGCTGCGCTTCCACGCGGAGAACGGCGCCGCCTGCACCATGCTCTCCGGCACCTGCGAGGAGTATCTGCCCTACGGCCGCGTCCTGCGGGACGAGAACGGTGACTTCCTCCGCATCGTGGAGGACCGGGACTGCACCCCCGAGCAGAAGGCTATCCGGGAGCTGAACGTGGGCATCTACGCCTTCGACTGCAAGTCCCTGCTGGCCAGCCTGGACGAGATCAAGGACAACAACGCCCAGCATGAGTACTACCTGACCGACGTGCCCGCCATCCTGCGGAGCCACGGCCAGCGGGTGGCGGTCTACACCGCCGAGCTCAACGAGCAGATTCTGGGCGTCAACACCCCCGAGCAGCTGGCGCTGACCGAGCGCTATCTGACCCGGAACTGAGCCGAACAGCATCGCAGCCTCCCCCAACCCGGGGGAGGCTGCTTTCATTTTTCGGGAACGCGGACGAACGGGCCGGATCAGATCAGGCGCTCCAATCTGGCAACCAGGTCCGGAATCTTCTGGCCGGTGGTGTTGACGCAGAGATCGTAGTTGTACTTGTCGCCCCAGGTCTGACCGGTGCAGTCGGCGTAGTAGCGGGCGCGGTCCTTGTCGATGCGGCGGATCTGCCTGCGCAGCTCCACCTCGCTGAGTCCCTCCCGGTCGTCGCCCCTGGCCTGGCAGCGGCGGACGCGGCTGTCCATGTCGGCGTAGACGAAAATACGGAAGGGCTGATACTCCCGCAGCAGATAGTCGGCGCAGCGGCCGACGATGACGCAGTCCGTCAGCTCCGCCAGCTCCCGCAGGGTGTTGACCTGGGCCTCGTAGACCTCCCGGACCATCTGGGCGTGGGAGTCGGAGATGAAGCTGAAGCTGTTGCTGATGGTGATGGGGTAGAGCCGGTGCGCCCGTCCCTCCACCACCTGCTGCACGTATTCCTCGGAGAAGCTGGTGTGCGCAGCGATCTGGGTGAGGATCTCCCGGTCGTAGTATTCGCAGCCCAGCCGCTCCGCCAGCCGGCGTCCCAGCTCCCGGCCGCCGCTGCCGAATTCACGGCCTATGGTAATGATATGGTTCATTGTGATTCCGGTCCTTTCTGATCATGATCGTTTCCGAACAAGGCCTGCACCGTGTCCCGGAGCTCCAGCCAGGCGTCGGTGTCGTGCAGCTCCTTCAGAAGCTCCACGATATTCCGGTAGTACCAGGCCTGTTGGCCGGGGTCCTTCTGGTTAAAATCCTGCCAGATCTCGTCGCCGGAGATCATCCAGTTTCGGTAGAAGGAGCGAACGTTGGCCAGCTTGTCGCCCAGCCAGAGGATGCGGACCCCCGGGTCCTCACTGTTCTTCAGCACCTCCAGCGACTGAGACTTCCGAAGCTTCCAGGTCTCGCTGGGGGGAAGCTCCTCGTATTTGTTTTCGGTCTCGGCTCTCACCAGGGCGGCGACGCGGGGCCCGAAGCTCCGCTCGATCTCCTCGATGGTGACCTCGGTATCCTCCACGGTGTCGTGGAGCACGGCGGCGGCCAGCACCTCCAGATCGGAGGTCAGCGTGGCGCAGATCGACGCCACCTCCAGCGGGTGAATGATGTACGGCACGCGGGTCCGCTTGCGCAGCTGGCCCGCATGCGCCTTTACGGCAAAGCAGATTGCCTCTTCAAACACTGTCATAGTCGCCTCTCCATTCTGACCGGGGCTTCGCCGCAGGGGCCATCGGCTCCGCCTGCGCCCCTCCCGTCCCCGGCAGATCGATTGCGCTGATTCCGGGCTCACGGGCAGCATCCGGGAAGGTCCGCCCGAACGCTTCCGGCGCGTGCTTCCTCGCAGGCTTTCGGTGGAATTTCCTATATTATGACATATTCATGCAAAAAAGTCAATCGTCCGGCAGGAGAATTCGGCGCGGAGCCGGAACAGTGAAAGCCGTCGGCTTACGGGATCAGCAGTCTGTCCGGCTCCTGCGGCTGATTCACCTGCTGATTTTGCTGCTGAATCTTCAGAGCGGCCTCCTTGGCGGCCCGCATTTCGTCCAGGGCGGCCTTGTCGGCCCGGGCCATATGGGCCTGCTTTTCCTCCTCCGTCTCGGGGACGGCGGTATTCTGCCGGTATTCCCGGACCGTCTTCAGCACGTTCAGGGCGTGCTCGATGTGCCGTCTTTCATAGTCGTTCTTGGGTACGATGGCCTCCACGGTCGCCGCGCGGCGTTGGACTCGCTTGCCCTCCAGATAGCTGTTCGCCAGAAGCTCCAGCTTGTCGAAGGATTGGTTCACCTGCTCCTGGAGCCGGCGGGCGGAGCTCTCGTTCAGAGAGACCCCGTCTCCCGGGACGTAAGTGTCCTGGGGCTTCGTCGGGGCTGCCTTCGGCGCTTTCGCCGCGCTTTTGGGGGGCTGCAGGCCGTCAAGCTCTATGAAGTCGGTCCTGCCCACGGGGAGGGCAGACTTCTTCTGGGCGGCTAAGAGTTGCTTCTGGAGCGCCGCCGTCTCCTTCACGGCGTCCATCAGCTTCTTGAAATTCCCGGACTTGCCGTGGCTGTTGACCAGCTTGGACTGCTTGAAGCCGGTCTCCTTGTTCTCGTAGAGCCGTGACACGGCCTTGAGAGAGTCCATCACGCTGCCCACGGTGAACACCCGGTCTTCCGTCGGGACGTTGGCAAACTCCGGCTTCTCGGGATCGTTGACGCGATACTCACCGCTTGCAATGCCGAGCACATGGTGCACCTCAGCGATTTTGGCGCTGAGGCTCTCGTCAAGATTCTTGAACAGATTGGAGCGGATGTTGTTCTCATCTGTGGCGAAGGCCTTTGGCCGCGACTTGCCAAGCTCCTCGTCGCTGAGGACCTTGATCGCGCCCTCCTTGATCTTCTCTTTCAGGATATCCAGGCGCCTCACGGCCATGTCGATCTCCCGGTCGGTCAGATTGTGGCCGCGAAGGGCGAAGCGCAGCATATTCGGGGTGAGACGCTCGAGCGTCTTCAGATTATGATACCGCGTATGCGGCCAGGATCCAGTCGGACCAGCTCTTGTAGGCGCTGTCAAAGTCCGTGCCAAAGGCCTCGTCAAAGCTCGCCGCGTCAAAGCAGAACGCCGAAACCTTGTCAAAACCGTATTGCTCACTGAGCCAGGCGATGAAGGAGGTGGCCATGCAGACGCTCATTTCGTTCGCCTTGCCGGCGGGGCGGCCCCGGAAGAAGGCCGTCTCATAGACCGGATTGCTCTCATAGGCCGTTCCCCAGTGCATGCCCTTCGTCAGGCAGGTGTAGGAGACTGCGTCCACCAGGATCTTGTAGTCCTTGGGCGTTTTGAGCTCCGGATTGCCGCCGCCCTGCAGGTAGTTCCGGTAATAGGGCTGTTCCTCCCAGTCTGTCTCTTCGGTGTAGAGCTGCTCATAATAGGGATCGACGCAGGAGCCGAGATACCAGGCGAAGCCAAGCTGCTGCCAGTTCACGTTTTTCGTATTCATCAGCGAGAGCAGGTAGAGCTCCTCCCGATGCCAGTAGAAGCGGCCCATCTCAATCACGATCCGATCCCCCTCCGCGTTGTCGTAGCTGTATTCGTAGCTGTTCTTGCGGATCGTGAACTCCACGGTCTTTTCGACCTGCTGGCGGATGTCCTGGCTGGGCGCGTGGGTCCGCAGATAGTCCCGGAGAAATTGCAGGCTCCGATCGGTCCGCTCCAGGTAGGCCGGCAAGTAGGAATTGAGCTCGCTGCCATACGCCTGGAACACGGGAAGAAAGAGGGAGAGGTGATAGTTGTCGTCCTGGACCTCCAGGTTTTTTGCCTCGTTCGCCTCCGCGGGCAGCTTGATTTGATCGTATCCGCCGGTCCCGCAGATGACCAGGGTTTTCGTATCGGCGTCGTAGCTCTGGGTCGGGGCGTTCTTTTTTGCCTGGAACCAGATGAAGAGTCCGCCGGCAATCAGCGCCACCGCAAGGGCCGCCGCAGCGATTACCAGCCCCCGGCGCTTCTTCACCTTTTTCAGCCCGTCCACCTCGGGGATGGGCTCGCTGCGGACAGGCTCCGGCGCGGCCATTTCCTCGTACGCCTCCCGGCAGGCGGCGCATTCCGCCAGGTGGGCTTTGATCGCTTTCTCAGTCTCCGGGGAGGTCAGATGCTCCACGTAGAGGGGGAGCAGATCCCGGATCATTTCACAGGAAGTATTTTCAGTCATTGCTTTTCAGCTCCTTTACGACAGACTGTTTTGCACGGTAGAAGGTCACTCTGGCCCAGGTCTCGGTCTGACCCAGGACGTCGCCGATCTGACGGAAGGACAGCTCTCCCAGCAGCCGGAGGTAAAGCACCTCGCGGCCCGGCTCCGGGACCCTGTGAATCACGCCGAGGATGGCCTCTGTCCCGGCTCCGGAGAACAAGGTTTCCTCCGCGGATGCGCCGCAGAGCTCCGGGGCGTCCTCCAGAGAGACGGTGGGCTGCTGACGTTGTTTGCGATAGTGGGTCCGCAGGACGTTTTTCGCGATTCCGATGAGCCAGGTACTGAACTTGCAGCTCCCATCGTAGCTGTCCACTGCCCGGACAGCCTGGAAGAAGGTCTCCTGCGTCAGCTCCTCCGAGAGATCCGCCGAGTTGGTCCTGACCAGTAAGTATCGATAGACCGTATCGGCGTGCTCCCGGTAGAGCGCGTCAAGATCAAGCATTTTCATCACCTCTCTGCCTGATTCATGCAAAACAAGCCCGGTTCGTTACAGAAAAACAGAAACTTTTTCAAAAAATTTTTTACGGACGCTCCTATGTGCCGCTGACCGAACGCCGCTTTTATCATACGCGTCCCCGAGGCTCCCGTCAAGCCCTTCGCGGGCGAACGGCACGCAGTCGCCGCCGGGATCACACGGCGCGATGGAGGAGCCGGAATCGTGCCCGGCGCTGCCGCTGCTTTGAACAGAAAGAGCCCGGAGCGGGGAACCGCTCCGGGCTTTGCGTTGGTTCAGAGCTCAGTCAGCCGCGGGGCTGACGGGGGGATCAGTCGGGCAGGCGGGCTGCTTCGACCACGTAGCGGTACAGCCAGAGGACGAAGAGCTCACGCGGGCAGCGGCCGGCGCCGTCGAAGACGCCGCCCTCGGCGCGCTCAATGCCCAGCTCGTAGCCCCAGGCGGCCGCGTCCTTCCACCAGGTGCCCTCGGTGTCGGTGTACGGATTCTCCGGGCTCTGCGGGGCGGGCTTGCCCTCCATGGCCCACAGGAAGACCATCAG
>JAFWTG010000003.1 GCA_017519005.1 Oscillospiraceae bacterium
CGGAGATTGCGCGCTCCCAACCAACGACGGCAAGACCCAACGCGACCCCTCCACCGCCCTTGCGGGCGGTCCCCCTCCCCTTTGCAGGGGAGGTTTGTCTGAAGCTCGATCCGCTGGCATCAGTTCAACAAATCCCGATTGTCATTATACTCCTGTTCGTGTGATCGGTCAAATTGGGATTTGTGTGTCTGTAGCGCGGGCAATCTGCCCGCAATTTCGGCACGCTGAAGCGGGTCGGGCGGGCAGATTGCCCGCGCTACATTCAAATCGCCAAATCCCGATTGTCATTATACCACGCCTCCCGTCCAAATTCCACAAAGAAATATTATTTTCCTGTGGAAATCCGGCAAAAACTGTGCTATGATAAATCTATCCTTATAGGTGGATTTGCGCCCTTTTCGCGCGGCCCCTGTAAAATTTCAACAAGGAGGACACGCAATGAAACAGCACTTCTCAAAAGCGCTTGCCCTGTTCCTGGCAGTGGTCATGGTGATATCCGTGCTGCCCGTCATGGCGTTCGCTGTGGACCCCGGAACTCCGGCCCCTTTCCTCAGCGCGCTGCCTGAAGACGGCAGCTACGGCGTCATCTACAACGCCGACGGCTACGTGATGGGCTTCGATCTGGAGAACGGCAGAGCGCCCGCAAAGCAGGTCTCCCTGAGCGCCGACGGCGGCTCGATCTCGGATCTGCCCAACGGCGCAGCCGTGTTCAAGTTCATCAAGACCGGCAGCGACTACTACATGACCCTGGGCGGCAAGTATCTGACCGTCAAGGATCTGGACGCCCAGAACACGGAGAAGCTCGTCCTGACCGACGGCGTCGAGACCGGCTCCAAGTGGAGCTTCATCCCCGACAAGGGCGGCGCCGCGGGCTTCTGGAACATCCTGAACCTCGAGTACAAATGGAACGGCGGCGACGTCTATCTGGAGCAGTACAAGGGCCAGAATTTCAGCGCCTACAGCTACCAGAGCAACAATCCCGGCTACTTCCAGATGAAAATCGCCGCCACGGAGGCCGATGAGGACGGCCGCGTGGGCGAGATCATGGAGGCCGGGGAGCTGCCCGCCGACGGCAGCAAGGTCGTGGTCTACAACGACTACGCCAAGGCGGTCTTCGGCCAGCCCACCGGCGCGGACATTGCCGCCCCGGCCCTGCTGCCTGCAGCCGCGACGCTGGGCGCGGACGGCAGTCTGGCCTATGAGGACGTCGAGGACGGCGGCATGATCTTCACGGTCCACACCGGCGTGGACGGCGGCACGACCTGGTACAGCTTCGAGAGCGGCGGCAAGTACCTGGCCATGCCCGAGAACACCGTGGACGAGAACGGGCAGGTCGGCAACGACGAGACCCTGCTGATGATCGAGCTGCCCACGGACCCGGAGAAGGTGGGCTACACCCGCTGGACCATGACCCAGATCAGCGGCGGCTACGTCATGTACAACGTTTCCGCCCGCTACCGCAACAATAAGTGCTGCATCGAGTACTTCAACGACACCTTCAGCGGCTGGACCTACAAGTCCTCCACCCCCGAGCTCTTCGCCATGAACTTCTTCCAGATGGAGGACCGCGACGGCGTGGGCTACGTGTCGAACCCCTCTGTCAAGGTCTTCGAGTCCTTCCCCACCGTGGGCGTGGACTGCAGCGTGGGCTTCGGCGTGCAGGACGTCAGCGAGCCCACCGAGATCACGGTCGGCTATTTCACCGACAAGGACCCCGCGGTCAGGACCCCGGAGCTGGACTTCTCCGCCCGCACCGGCGCCTTCACGGTTCCCGCCGCGGAGTTGGAGGGCGCGCATACCCTGACCGTTCAGGTCAGCATTACCGACGCGCTGGGCAAGTCCTACTCCGACGAGCTGAGCATGGAGATCATCGACGAGCCGCAGCTGATCACCGCGTTCCCCGCCCCCAACGCCGCCACCGGCGACGTGAAGCGGCCGGAGATCTACATGACCTTCGCCAACGTGGGCGAGAATCCCGTCTTCGTCATGGAGCTGGACGAGCAGACCGTTCCCGCCGTGGTGGAGGGCGACAAGCTGAGTTACACCCCCACCGAGGATCTGGAGGACGGCAGGCATTCGGTCCGCGTCAGCGTCACCCGCGCCGACGGCAAGCAGGCCGAGCGTTCCTGGAACTTCTTCGTGGGCCGTGACAACGAGACCCTGTACTTCGGTCAGCTCCACTCCCACACCGCCGAGTATTCCGACGGCGCAGGCACGCTGGAAAACGCCTATATGCACGCCGCGGACGTGGAGGACATGGACTTCCTGATCGTCTCCGACCACTCCAACTACTTCGACACCACCTCCACCGCCACCACCTCCAGCTACTACGATCTGACCCCTCTGCTGAAGAACGCGGCCGGCACCGTCAGCAAGTGGGAGGAGGCCCGCGCCACCGCCCGGGAGTACGACCTGATGTTCCCCGACCTGCTGTGCGTCTACGGCTACGAGATGACCTGGTCCGGCGGCCCCGGCCACACCAACACCTTCAACACCTACGGCGTGGTCTCCAGAAACAACAGCTCGCTGAACAACAAGACCGGCTACGCGGGCATGCACCTGTATAACGATCTGATGGTCAACGCGGAAAAGGGCCTGGATATCAACGGCGAGGAAGCGACGACCATCCGCGACGGCGGCGAGACCACCGGCGTCTACGCCACCAAGAATATCCCCTTCGACGAGCTGGGCAACCCCGTCCCCGTGGTCTCCCAGTTCAACCACCCCGGCAAGACCTTCGGCAACTTCGACAACTACGCGGGCTTCAACGCCCAGCGCGACGACGTGCTGAACCTCATCGAGGTGGGCAACGGCGAGGGCAAGGTGGGCGGCAGCTCCTACTTCCCCTCCTACTCCGAATACGACCTCTGCCTGTCCAAGGGCTGGCACGTGGGTCCCACCAACAACCAGGACAACCACAAGGGCGGCTGGGGCAGCTCCAACAGCTGCCGCGACGTCATTCTGACCGGCGATTTCTCCGAGGCCGGCCTCTATCGGGCCCTGGATCAGCGCCGGATCTACGCCACCGAGGACCAGAACCTCCGCCTCTTCTATGAGCTGGAGGCCAACGGCGAGACCTACAAGCTGGGCGACGTCGCCCCCATCGGCGAGGACGAGCAGCCCGAGACCGTCACCGCCAAGATCGACGTGACCGACCCCGACCGCCTCGACAACATCGCCACCGTGGAGATCATCGGCGAGGCCGGCAAGACCGTCCACAGGATCAACGTGAACGACGTGGCCTGGAAGGGCGAGATCAGCATCCCCAACACCGAGGGCTACTACTACGTCCGCATCGTCGAGGCCGACGGCCAGATCGCCGTCACCGCGCCCGTCTGGGTCAAGGAGGCCATTCCCGTGGCCGTCGAGCTGGAGACCACCGCTTCCGTGGCGGTCCAGGGCGAGGAGGAGACCGTCATCGCCCAGCTGATGAACGGCTCCCAGAGCGACGCGCTGACCCTGACCGGCTACAAGGTCGAGGCCGAGGGCCGTACCCTGGTTGAGGAGACCGACCTGAGCGAGACCGTCGCCGCCGGCGCCGTCAAGACCCTGGAGGTCCCCTTCACGCCCTCCGCCACCGACCCCGCCGAGAAGAAGACCTACGACGTCAGCGTCACCTTCCACGTGCTCTTCCGGGGCAAGGCGCTGGAATACAGCCAGACCCTCCAGGAGACCTCCTATCCCCCCGAGATGATGACCTACATCGGTCTGGACAGAGGCCACAAGAACTTCTACGTCTCCGGCGACTATGCCGGCAACGAGACCACCTTCCTCCAGATCTGCGCCGACCGCGGCATCATCTGCCAGTACATCGACGAGGGCCAGATGACCGCCGAGAATCTGGCCAAGTACAAGGCCGTCGTGCTCTGCGTCCCCCGCATCAGCGAGCAGGAGCAGCCGCCCGCCTGGACCGAGGACGAGCTGAACGCCCTGAGCCAGTACGCGGCCAACGGCGGCAGCATCATCAACTTCTCCAAGTCAGACCGCTACGACTACGCGGAGCTGGTGGACGACCAGGATACCTACAAGTACGCCTCCGCCACCCTGTCCAACGCCATCAACGAGGCCGTGGGCTCCGACACCCGCTTCATCCGCGGCATCGTGGTGGACAACGAAAGGAAGGCCAACGAGGCCTACCGCATCAACTTTGAGGGCCGCGAGCGGATCGGCGACCACCTCTTCACCGAGGGCATCTTCCCCTCCTCCAACGGGACGTATCAGGTCTACAACGGCACCGGCATCTTCCCGGGCGCCAACGCCAGCACCCTGCTCTATCCCTACGACAGCACCTGGGTCGCCTCCTACAAGGCCAACTTCACCGGCTCCAGCTACGAGCCGGATTACGACAACGACGTGGTGATGGCCCCCAAGGGCAGCTTCTCCCTGATCACCAGCGAGCAGCTCCCTGGCGGCGGCTTCCTGCTCTGCGCCGGCGCCACCTTCATCACCACCTACGACCTGAAGTACGGCGACCCCGCCAACCAGCAGTACGTGAACTACAGCCTGGTCTGCAACATCCTGGACTATATCCGCGACGGCGCCTTTGACGGCGAGGTCACGCCCATCGCCGACGTGCACAACGGCGAGGTGGGCCAGGAGTTCACCGTGGAGGGCATCGTCACCTCCAACGCCTCCGACTACGACAAGGACACCGCCTTCTTCGACTGCATCTACGTGCAGGACGAGACCCGCGGCATCAACGCCTTCCCCGTGTCCGGCTACTACTTCATCGGTGAGAAGGTCCGGGTCCACGGCGGCGTCACCTACTACTGCGGCGAAATCGAGCTGAACCTGTCCAACGACTACCACGGATCCATCAAGGTCATCTCCAACGACGTGACCCCGCTGGAGCCCACGCCCGTCAGCTGCGCCGAGGCCATGAGCGACGCCAACATCGGCAACCTCATGAAGATCACCGGCACCATCACCGACTACCGCGCCACCGCCGGCGTCGTGGACGAGATCTGGGTGGACGACGGCTCCGGCGAGGAGGCCATGTTCTTCATCAACGCCTACATCCAGAAGGAGTCCCATGCGCTGGACGGCATCGAGGTGGGCATGATGATCGAGGGCGTCGGCATCGGCTCCCGCGACGTGGACGAGGAGAGCGGCGGCGCCGACGGCCAGATCGGCGACGACGTCGATCCCAGCCTCTTCATCAAGCGTCTGCGCGTCCGCTCCAGAGACGAGTTCGAGATCTGGGGCGCCGAGCTGGACACCACGCTGCTGGAGGCCGCCATCGCCGAGGCCCAGGGCCTGGACCGCAGCCGCTACACTCCCGAGTCCCTGGCTGCCGTGGACGAGGCCCTCGAGGCCGCCCTGGCCGTCATGGCCAACCCGGACAAGACCCAGCGCCAGGTCGAGGAGGCCTACGACGCCCTGCGGGCCGCCCTGGACGCCCTGGAGGAGAAGACCGAGCACGAGCTCTACGCCCCCGTCAAGGCGCTGAAGGACGGCGACGTGGTGGTCATCTACAATCCCGGCCACCAGCGCGCCGTGAAGAACGGCAACTACAGAGACTGGTACATGCTTGCCGGCGAGGTCACCTTCAACACGGATATGCCCGAGGCGATCCAGGATCCCGCCGCCGAGCTGCTCTGGACGGTCCACGTGGACGAGGACGGCAATTACAGCTTTACCAACGGCGAGAACGCCATCACCATGTGGAAGTCCGGCAATTACGCCGAACTGACCAACAACGCTGCCATTGAGGGCGGCGACGTCCTCTGGAATCTGACCCTCGGCAACGAGGAGGAGCAGCTGTACTACTTCACCAGCAAGACCATCGTCAACGGCGACAAGGCCGGCTATATGGAGTGCTACGACAAGAAGAACGCCGAGGGCAACTACGAGCCCTTTATGGTGGGCTACTTC
>JAFWTG010000029.1 GCA_017519005.1 Oscillospiraceae bacterium
TACGACGGCAACGGCTCCAACTTCGGCACCCATCCCCAGAACGTGCTCCGGGGCATGATCTACGACACCAAGACCTGGGAGTACCCCTATCTCTACAACCTGATCGACCAGTACCGCAGCCTCGCCAAATACAACGACGGCTACGCCTACAACATGATGTTCGTGGGCCCGGGCTGGATGAACAAGATGGGCCGCTGGGAGCAGCCCTACGAGCTGCTCTACAAGTCCTATGAGGACGGCTGCGCCTACTACGGCAAGCTCAAGGCCGAGGGCAAGCTGGTCGATATGACCATGGCGGAGTTTGCCGACCACTACCGCGCCGTCAAGGGCTACACCACCCCGGAATGCGCCCTTTGGAAGGACATTCTCTACGGCTCCGACAAGCAGCTCTTCTGGTACTGCGACCCCTATATGCGGGCCTGCGTCAACATGGACCAGGGCGGCGCCATCGTGGACCTGCGGCCCTACGCCGCCAAGCTGGAGTGGCCCGTGGGCATCGGCACCCCCCATATCCAGGACGCGAGCTATCCCTTCCTGATCCAGGAGAAGTACCGGGCCGGCTACTTCACCCACTACGCCGGCGAGGGCACCGTCCGCTCCGCGAAGCTCTGCTGGAAGGGCGAGGAGGTGGACCTCTGCCTCTGCCGCACCAAGGCGCAGTTCTCCCGGGAGGGCGAGGACCGCATCCTGACCCTGGACCCGGTGGAGATTGAGTTCGCCGGCGGCCTGAAGGTGAAGCTCCAGAGCGTCATCACCTTCTCCGAGGGCAGCTCCAACATCCGCATCGACCGGAACGTCATCTCCCTGTCCGACCCCAATGAGACGGTCACGGTGAAGGAGTACATGACAGCCTGCTACGGCACCACCGAGTACACCGAGGATATGTCCAGCCTGACCCTGCGCATCGAGGCGGGGGACGAATCCGTTGCCATTCCTTACGAGTACAAGTGCCGGGAGGCCGCGGTGGAGAATGCCGAGGAGGTCTCCTGCACCATCCCGCCCATCAAGACCCGGGTCTCCATGCTGGCCAACGGCCGGAACAGGATCGGCTTCGTCCGGGAGGGCTACGCCTTCAGCCCCATGTTCACCCTGGGCTGGGAACGCAATCTGAAAGAAGGGGAGGTTTTCACCACATGGCTCAATCTGGAAAGGGCAGACTGAACTACCGCTGCCCGTCCTGCTTCATGCGGGACATCGACATGGATATGTTCTACGACAAGGACAAGGACGAATACTACTGCCTGCGCTGCCAGTACCGGGGCAATGAGGCCGACGTTCTGGCCAAGAACGAGCTGGCCCGCTTCCGCTACGGCGCCATGCACAAGCGCTTCAGCTTCGAGGAAGACTGAGATGGACCTGCGGAACGAGCTGATCAAGGGCGCGGACCTCTCCTCCCTGCCGGAGGTGGAGGCCGCCGGCGGCAGGTTCTATGACGCCCCCGCAGGGGCCGAACTCGAAGAGTCACGAATGTATGCCCACGTCGGCCCTCCCGAGGACCTGCTGACAATCCTGAAGCGCCGCGGCGTCAATCTGATCCGTCTGCGGCTCTGGAACGACCCCTATGACGAACAGGGCAGGCCATACGGCGCCGGGACCAATGATCTGCCCCGGACCGTGGCGCTGGCCCGCCGCTGCAGGGCCCTGGGCCTGCCCTGGCTGCTGGATTTCCACTACTCCGACTTCTGGGCGGACCCCGGCAAGCAGTATCCCCCCAAGGCCTGGGCGAAGCTGGACGCCGACCAACTGGAGCAGGCGGTCTATGACTTCACCTTCCAAACCCTCGACGCCCTGAAGCAGGCGGAGCTGCTGCCCGCCATGGTCGCCCCCGGCAACGAGCTCTCCAACGGCCTGCTCTGGCCTCTGGGGAAGACCCCCAACTGGGAGAATATCGCCCGCTTCGTCTCCGCGGGGGTCCGGGCCGTGCGGGAGGCCGCGCCGGAGCTGCCGATCATGCTCCACCTGGACAACGGCGGCAACAACGCCCTCTATCGGTACTGGTTTGACAGCTACCTGGCCCACGGCGGCGCGGACTTCGACTGCATCGGCCTCAGCTACTACCCCTTCTGGCACGGCAGCCTGGACGCGCTGCGGGCCAATCTGCACGACCTGGCCGCCCGCTACGGCAAGCCCATGATCGTCACCGAGACCTCCATGGCCTTCACGCTGGAGGAGTGCAACGACTACGAGGGCCTCGCCAGATCGGAAAAGCGCGGCCTGGCCGCCAACGAGAAGACCGCCGCCGCGGTGCCATACCCCATGACGCCGGAGGGCCAGTGCGCCTTCCTGCGGGACCTCTGGGCGGTGATCCGCTCCGTTCCCGAAGACCTTGGCAGAGGCTTCGTCTGGTGGGAGCCCGCCTGGCTGCCCGTCAGGGGCAGCGGCTGGACCACCCCGGAGGGCCTGGCCTACGTGAAAGAGCAGGGCCCCGGCGGCAACGAGTGGGCCAACCAGGCCCTGTTCGACTACGACGGCCACGCCCTGCCCGTCCTCTCCGTCCTGGAAGCCCTGCGATAAGGCGCGAGACTGCAAACACGGACGCACCCTGCGGTGCGTCCGTGTTTGCGCGTTGCCGCTCAGCCGCGGCAGTCTTCGCCGCGGTCCCCGGCGGCGCCCTCCTCCGTGTCGGATTCCGCCTGATCCATCATCCGGCGGTAGTCCAGTTCATTGGTGGGGATCACGTAGTTGGGGACCTCGGGCCTTCCGGGCTCGGGGAACTCCGCGGGAATGAACGGCAGATGTTTTCGTTGCTTGTTCGACATTTTTCATCCCTCCGCGTATATTCTTCCCGATTTCGCGGAAACGATACGCGGCGGAGGGACGTTTTTCATTTTTTATTCCGCAGGGCGCGGACGACGGCCAGCAGCAGCCCGAACAGGACGCCCGCGATGGGCCAGACGATCCAGGTCCGGTTCCAGCTGCCGCTGAGGAAGCTCCAGGCCAGGTAGCCCGCGGTGACGGCGCCCCAATAGATGACGTTGAGGGGCTCGTTGCGCTTGTTTTCGGCCTTCTTCGCTCTGGAATAGTCGCCGTCCTCCAGAAGAATCTGATAGCCGCCCCAGATGATGGAGCTGTGGACGATCATATAGACCCCCACCCCCGCCAGCACCAGCAGCAGGCAGAGGGAGACCACGTGGGGGAAGGCCTCCGCCGGGGTTTCGCCCTCGCCGAAGAGGATCAGGGCAAGGAAAACAGGGATGACGGAGAGCACGCACAGGACGATGCCCAGGGTCAGCTGGAGGTTGAAGCTGCCGCGGAACTTCTCCCGGCGATCCTTCGCCATGCCGTCCACGCCGTAGGCCGTCTCGATCTGCTCCCGTTCCAGGTACTCAAAGCGGCTGCCCTTCAGGCCGGTGGTGATGAACAGCGCCACGGCCCCGCCCACCAGCAGGAAGAGGGCCACCAGGCCGATCCCCACCGCCTGCGCCTGGGACAGCGCCAGCCTTCCGGCCTCCTGCGCCCCGCCCAGCAAACACAAAAGCACAGGGGAGAGGATGCACAGCAGCACCCCCAGGGCGATCCGGCGGGCCGCCAGTCCCCGGTACTCCAGGAAGTCGGAGGCCTCCTCCATGGATACCTGCCGGACGGGGAACTCCGTGTCCGGCACCGGAAGGGTCTGGGCGGCGAGGGCCTCGGGGCCCAGCTCGTCCTTCAATAAATAGTCGGTGGTGACGCCGAAGAGCTCCGAGAGCTTCAGGATGCGGTTCATATCCGGCACGGACTGGGCGCTCTCCCATTTGGAAACGGACTGGCGGCTGACCTCCAGCCGGTCGGCCAGCTCCTCCTGGGACCAGCCGTTCTTTTTGCGCAGGTCGATGAGCTTGTCTGCAAAGATCATTTCATTTCTCCCTTCTCGCCCGCGGCTCGTTCCCGCGGGCTTTTGATGGCTTGATTGTACCGGAAAACCCGGTTGCGTGCCACCAAGCGGCCTTGGAAATGCCGCAACTGAGAGTTGCGATCCCGTAAAGCGAGAAAAACGCCGGAGCTTTTGTCGGAGGCTCCGGCGTTTCGATTACTTTCTGACCACCGTGCCGCTCTCGCCGCGGACGGCCTTGCCGGCGTTCTCCAGGGAGGCGATGATGGCCTCGCCGCCGGTCTGGGCGAAGGAGATGGCGGCCTTGACCTTGGGGAGCATGGAGCCGGGGGCGAAGTGGCCCTCGGCGCAGTAGCGCTCGGCCTCTTCGACGGTCATGCTGTCCAGAGCCTTCTGGTCGGGCTTGCCCCAGTTGACGCAGACCCGGTCCACGGCGGTGAGGATCACCAGCGCGTCGGCGTGGACCAGCTCGGCCAGCTTGGCGGAGGCAAAGTCCTTGTCAATGACGGCGGGGGTGCCGATCAGCTTGCCCTCCTTGCGGATGACGGGGATGCCGCCGCCGCCCACGGTGATGACCACAAAGCCCTGATCCACCAGGGCGTTGACCATGTTCTTCTCGATCACGTCCACCGGCTTGGGGGAGGGGACCACCTGGCGGTAGCCGCGGCCCGCGTCCTCCACCATGGTATAGCCCTTCTCTGCGGCGATGCGCTCGGCGGTGTCCTTGTCGTAGAAGGCGCCGATGGGCTTGGTGGGGTGCCGGAAGGCGGGGTCGGCCTCGTCCACCAGCACCTGGGTGACCACGGTGGCCACGTCCTTCCGGATGCCCCGGGCGGCCAGCTCGTTGCCGATGGCGTTCTGCAGGTGGTAGCCGATGTAGCCCTGGCTCATGGCGCCGCACTCGGGGAAGGGCATGTCGGACTTAATGGCCCCGGCCTCTGCGGCAGTGCTGAGCCCCAGGTTGATCATGCCCACCTGGGGGCCGTTGCCGTGGGCGATGACCACCTGGTTGCCCTGGGCGATCAGATCCACGATGGGCTTGGCGGTCTCTTCGACGAGCTTCAGCTGCTCATAGGGGGTTTTGCCGAGGGCGTTGCCGCCGAGGGCGATGACAATACGCTTTGCCATAAAGTTTGATTCTCCTTTTTCGTGTCACAGTGTTTATCAGGAAAAAGTAATAAGTAACAGGTAATAAGTAACAGGTAATTGGAACGGGATACTTATTACCTATTACTTATTCCTTGTTGCATTATTTCGGCTTATACTGAACTCCATTAAAATGCTTTAAAAAAGCATTTTATAGCGCCGGAGGCGCGTTGGAGTTCGCATGAGACCTATTTTGTGCCAAAGGCACAAAATGGCAGCGTGCGCAGCACGGTGCTGCTCCGATAAAAATTTAATATTTTTATTGGAGCTCAGTATTAGAAGAGCTTCCGCTTGTCGGGGGAGGCGTCCAGGGCCATCAGGGCCCGCACCGGGTCCTTCACCTGGGCCAGGAAGATCATGGCCGCGATGATATAGGGCTTGTAGGAGGCCTGCTTGTAGAGGGGCACCAGGTAGCGGTCGAAGACCGAGGCGTCCACCTCCCCCTCCGGGCAGCTGACGCCGGAGATGTCGGCGGGCAGGCAGTGGAGATACAAGGCCTTGCCGTCCTTCGTCAGCTTCATCATCTCCTCAGAGCAGGTCCAGTCCTTGTGGGTCGCGTTCTGGGCCAGCAGCCGCTGCTCCAGGGCGTCGATGCCCGCCTGGTCGCCCGCGGAGTAGAGGGCGGTGCGCTCCTCCATGGCGGCGAAGGGGGCCCAGGACTTGGGATAGACGATGTCGGCGTCCCGGAAGGCCTCCTCCATGCTGCTGCACTTGGTAAAGGTGGAGCCGTATTTCGCGCAGTTGTCCCGGGCGATCTGCTCCACCTCGGGGAAGACCTCGTAGCCCTCGGGGTGGGCCAGGGTCACGTCCATGCCGAAGCGGGTGAAGAGGCCGATGACGCCCTGGGGCACGGACAGGGGCTTGCCGTAGCTGGGGGAGTAGGCCCAGGTCATGGCCACCTTCTTGCCCTTGAGCTTTTCCACGCCGCCGAAGTGGTGAATCACGTGGAGCAGGTCAGCCATGCACTGGGTCGGGTGGTCCACGTCGCACTGGAGGTTCACCAGGGTGGGCCGCTGCTCCAGAATGCCGCTGCGGTAGCCGTCCTCCAGGGCGTCCATGAAGGTCTTCATATATTCGTGGCCCTGGCGGATATACATGTCGTCCCGGATGCCGATGACGTCCGCCATGAAGGACACCATGTTGGCGGTCTCCCGGACGGTCTCGCCGTGGGCGATCTGGGATTTCTTTTCGTCTAGAACCTGCTCCTCCAGGCCCAGCAGATTGCAGGCGGAGGCGAAGGAGAAGCGGGTGCGGGTGGAGTTGTCGCGGAAGAGGGAGATGCCCAGGCCGGAGTTGAAGACGCGGGTGGACTTGTTGTGCTCCCGCAGGTCCCGCAGGGCGTCGGCCACGGCAAAGACCGCGGCGATCTCGTCGTCGGTCTTGTCCCAGGTCCAGTAGAAGTCCTGCTTGTACATGTTGTTGATGTGGAGTTTTTCCAGCGCGCGGGCAAGTTCAAAGGCTTTGCTCATAGGTTCCAGCTCCTTTTCTGAATGTAGCGCGGGCAATCTGCCCGCAATCCCGTTTTTCGAGTCCGGTTCCGTCCCGGAGGGTTTGGCGGGCTGATAGCCCGCGCTACAGGCTTACCGGATGTCGTTCCCCGTCAGCTCCTGCCGGAAGCTGGTGGCGGACTCGGACTTGTCGCCGGGCTTGTAGAGCATCGGCACCGCCGCGTATAGGGCGGCGCAGACCACCAGGTCCTGCTTCCAGGTGATCTCGTTGGGGGCGTGGGCCTGGCTCTCGGCGCCGGGGCCGAAGCCCACGCAGGGGATGCCGTAGCGGCCCTGGATGGAGACGCCGTTGGTGGAGAAGGTCCACTTGTCCGTCAGGGGACGGCCCTCCCGCTTTTCCCGGGCCTGCTCGTCGGCCCAGAGCCGCTTCTCGCCCCAGAGGGCCCGGTGGGCCTCCGCCAGGGCCTGGACGTGGGGCGCGTTTTCCTTGTTGATCCAGGTGGGGAAGAAGGCCTCAGTCTCGTAGACGTGGCCGGTCCAGGAGGGCCGGTCGTACATATACATGGAGACCTTCACGTCCTTGGCATACTTCTTCACGGCGGGCAGCTCCTCGATCTCCTTCAGGCAGCTCTTGTAGGTCTCGCCGGCGGTCATGCGCCGGTCGATGGAGATGGAGCAGGAGTCCGCCACGGCGCAGCGGCTGGGGGAGCTGTAGAAGATCTGGGAGGTGGTGCAGGTGCCCCGGCCCAGGAAGCGGGCGTCCTCGAAGTAGCCCGGGTTGTACTTCGGGTCCAGCATCTTCACCAGGCCCTTGATCTCCTTGTCCTCGCCCGCGTCGTTCTCGTTCAGATCCCGGACGTTCAGCAGGATCTCCGCCATCTTGTGGATGGCGTTGTCGCCCCGCTCGGGGGCGGAGCCGTGGCAGCTGACTCCGTGGACGTCCACCCGGATCTCCATGCGGCCCCGGTGGCCCCGGTAGATGCCGCCGTCGGTGGGCTCGGTGGAGATCACGAACTCGATCTTCTCCCGGGCGTCCTCGGGTCCCTTGAAATACTCGTTGACGATGGATTGCCAGCACATGCCGTCGCAGTCCTCCTCCTGGACGGAGCCCACGACCATGATTTTGTACCCGGCGGGGATCAGTCCCAGGTCCTTCATGATCCTGCCGCCGTAGGCTGCGGCGGCCATGCCGCCCTCCTGGTCGGAGCCGCCCCGGCCGTAGATGATCGTGTCGGTCTCGTAGCCCTCATAGGGATCGGCCTCCCAGTTGGCCCGGTTGCCGACGCCCACGGTGTCCACGTGGGAGTCGATGGCGATGATCTTCTCGCCCTCGCCCAGCCAGCCGATGACGTTGCCCAGCTTGTCGAATTCAACCTTGTCGTAGCCCAGCTTTTCCAGCTCCCGGGCGATGCGTCTGACGACGCCCTCCTCCTCGCAGGACTCGGAGGGGATGGCGATCATGTCCCGCAGAAAGCGGACCATGTCCTGTCGGTAAGCTTCGGCAGCCTGCCGGATTCGTTCAAAATCCATAGCGAACCTCCGTTTTAAATATGTTGAATATAACGAAAATGCAAAATATACCTTGTTTATTTTAGCACAAGTATACAGAAAGTCAACCGCTTTTCACAAAAAGATTGGAGGCTTCGCCCAAAACTCGCGTATTGATTTCTCGCAAAGCTGTGATATACTATAATTATAAGCAAAACCCTGCAAAATCTCCGCATTCATCCGATTTTTATACAGGAGGCAAATTATGATCGATCTTTCCATCCAGAAGGAAGGGCTGGCCCACAACGTCCGCCGGGCCAGAGAGCACAACATTATCATCCCCACCATCGCCCAGATGCAGAACCCCGATCTGATCCCCGAGAAGATCAAGGAGAAGCTGGCCAAAACCGACCTCTGGGCCGTGGACCCCATCAATCTGTTCCGCATCAACTGGCACAATGAGGCCAAGGAGAGCGGCGGCCTGTTCCAGAAGGTCCCCAACTACGTGGAGATCCCCTCCGCGCTCTCCGGCGTGCCCTGCCGCATCCTGGCCATGGCGGGCAAGTGGTTCCCCACCGGCTGCCACAAGGTCGGCGCGTCCTACGGCTGCCTGGTGCCCCGTCTGGTCACCGGCCAGTTTGACGCCGATTATCATCACGCGGTCTGGCCCTCCACCGGCAACTACTGCCGCGGCGGCGCCTTCAACTCCAAGCTCCTGTCCGTGGACTCCGTGGCCATTCTGCCCGAGGACATGTCCAAGGAGCGCTTCGACTGGCTGAAGACCGTGGCCAGCCAGATCATCGCCACCCCCGGCTGCGAGTCCAACGTCAAAGAGATCTTCGACAAGACCTGGGAGCTGAAGCAGGACCCCTCCATGATGATCTTCAACCAGTTTGCCGAGATGGGCAACCCCCTCTGGCACTACAACGTCACCGGCACCGCCCTGGCGGAGCTCTTTGAGGCGGTCAGGCAGCCCGGCCAGCGTCTGGCGGGCGCGGCCTTCACCTCCGGCTCCGCGGGCACCATGAGCGCCGGCGATCTGCTGAAGGAGCGCTATCCCTACGCGAAGCTGGCCGTGGGCGAGGCCCTGCAGTGCCCCACCATCGTCAACAACGGCTTCGGCGGCCACCGGATCGAGGGCATCGGCGACAAGCACATCCCCTGGGTCCACAACGTCCGCAACACCGACATGGGCATCGCCATCGACGACGAGGACTCCCAGCGTCTGCTCCGGCTCTTCAACACCCCCGAGGGCCAGAAGTATCTGAAGGAGGAGCTGAAGCTCTCCGACGAGCAGATCGAAAAGTTCACCTGGATGGGCATCTCCGGCATCGCCAACGTGCTGTGCTGCATCAAGATGGCCAAGTGGTACGAGCTCACCGAGAACGACGTGCTGGTCACCGTCCTCACCGACTCCGCCGTGATGTACAAGTCCCGCGTTGAGGAGCTCAACGAGATGTACGGCCCCTACTCCGTCTTCGAGGCCTCCAAGGACCACGCTCTGCACATGCTGGGTCTGAAGACCGACAACATGCTGGAGCTGACCTACCCCGAGCGCAAGCGGGTCCACAACCTGAAGTACTACACCTGGGTGGAGCAGCAGCAGATGGACGTGGAGGACCTGAACGACCAGTGGTACAAGCCCGAGGTCTGGGACGAAATGCACAGGCAGGCCGCCGAGCTGGACAAGCTCACCGAGGCCTTCAACGAGGAGGTCGGCCTGCTGGCCAAGCTGTAACGCTGAGAACAGGGAACCGGGAACAGGGAACAGGGA
>JAFWTG010000030.1 GCA_017519005.1 Oscillospiraceae bacterium
GCCCCGAACCTCTCGTTATCTGATACCTGCGGGCCGTCGAGGACGCCGCCCCCTACGGCGGGAGCTCACCAAATCCGAATTTGACGAAGCGGTGAAAAAAATCTGTACATTTATCGGACAGCGTGATATAATAAGAACAATTCAAAACAGAAAGGACGATCCGTATGAGCATCCAGCTGACTCCCGCCGAAATGGCAAAGTATATCGATCACACCTATCTGAAGCCCCAGGCCAGCCGGGCCGATATCAAAAAGATCTGCGACGAGGCCAAGGCCATGAACACCGCCTCTGTCTGCGTCAACCCCAACTGGATCAAGTTTGTGGCCCAGGAGCTGAGCGGCAGCGACGTGACGCCCTGCTGCGTCATCGGCTTCCCTCTGGGGGCTACCACCCCCAACGCCAAGGCCTTTGAGGCCGCCGAGGCCGTGGCCAACGGCGCGGGCGAGGTGGATATGGTCATCAACCTGGGCGCCGTCAAGTCCGGCGACTGGGCGCTGGTGGAGCGGGACATCGCCGCCGTCGTCACCGCCGTGGACGGCGAAGCCAAGGTCAAGGTCATCATCGAGACCTGCCTGCTGACCGACGAGGAGAAGGTCCTGGCCTGTCAGGCCGCCAAGCGCGTGGGCGCGGACTTCGTTAAGACCTCCACCGGCTTCTCCACCGGCGGCGCCACCGTGCATGACGTGAAGCTGATGCGAGAGACCGTCGGCCCCGAGATGGGCGTCAAGGCCTCCGGCGGCGTGCGGAGCTACGAGGACGCCATCGCCATGATCGAGGCCGGAGCCTCCCGCCTGGGCGCCTCCTCCGGCAAGGCCATCATCGAAGGCTACAAGTAATTCATATCGCGGAAACCCCACTGCGGCGCACAGCGTGCGCCATACTATATCATCTATATCAAAAAGGAGATTATTCAAATGAGAAAACCCATGATCGCCGGCAACTGGAAAATGAACAAGACCCCCGCTGAGACCAAGGCCCTGATCGAGGACCTGAAGCAGATCGAGAACCGCAGCGGCGCGGAAGTCGTCGTCTGCCCCATGACCGTCTGCCTGGCCACCGCCGCCGAAGCCCTGAAGGGCAGCGCCATCCACCTGGGCGCGCAGAACGTCCACTTTGCCGATAAGGGCGCCTACACCGGCGAGTGCAGCGCGGCCGCTCTGAAGGAGCTGGGCGTGGAGTACGTTATCATCGGCCACTCCGAGCGCCGCCAGTACTTCGGCGAGACTGACGTCACCGTCAACCAGCGGACCCTGAAGGCCCTGGAGGCCGGCCTGAAGCCCATCGTCTGCGTCGGAGAGAGCCTGGAGCAGAAGCAGCAGGGCATCACCAACGAGGTCGTCTGCCTGCAGACCAAGGTGGCCCTGCTGAACGTGGGCGAGAAGATCGACGACGTGGTTGTGGCATATGAGCCCGTCTGGGCCATCGGCACCGGCCTGACCGCCACTCCCGAGGACGCCAACGCCACCATCGGCGCCATCCGCGGCGCCATCCGCGAGGTCTTCGGTGAGGCCGCGGACCGGGTCCGCATCCTCTACGGCGGTTCCATGAACGACAAAAACGCCCACGACCTCATGGCCCAGCCCGAGATCGACGGCGGTCTGATCGGCGGCGCCTCCCTGGTGGCCGAAAAGTTCTCCGGCGTCATCAACTTCAACTGATTGCCCTTCCGCCAACCGCCCGCCGCACACCCGCGGCGGGCGGTTTTGCGTCCCGGAAATCGGAATTTGATGAGCTCCCGCCGTAGGGCGGCCTGACCCCAGGCCGCCGCTGACACGCTGGTGGTTATCGCGGCGGCCAGAGGTCTGGCCGCCCTACGCAACATCCATACAAATCCCAATTTGCTCCGCGATTCCCTGAGATTGACAATCCCACTGCTTTGTGGTAAACTATCTCTGTTAAATGGGTTCATATGCGATTCTTTCAAAAAGGAGTTGGTTTTCATGAAAACCCGGATTTTGGTTGCTTTGATCGGCCTGCCGCTGCTGCTGGCGGTTGTGCTGCTCCTGCCCTCCGCAGCCACGGCGATCCTGGTGGCGGCCATGTGCATCTTGGCGGTTCATGAGCTGCTGCGCGGGGCGGGCTTCTGCGATCACGTCCGCATTTTTGCCTACGCCTCCTGCATGGCCCTGGCGGTCTGTCTCTGGAGCTGGCTGGGGAGCCCTGCTGTCGGCGTCATCGCCTTGCTGGTCTTTCTCTGCGCGCTCTTCGGCGAGATGCTGGCGGCCCACGCCAAGCTGGACTTCCGCACGGTCTGCGCCGCCATTTTTGCAGGGGCGGTGGTACCCTATCTGCTGGGCGCTCTGATCCGTCTGCGGGTCCTGGAAAACGGCAAGTTTTTCGTGATCCTGGTCTTCGTCCTTACCATGGTTCCGGACTCCGGCGCCTATTTTGCCGGCAAGGCCTTCGGCAAGCACAAGCTCTGCCCGGTCATCAGCCCCAAGAAGACCGTGGAGGGGGCCGTCGGCGGCGTGGTCAGCACCGTGATCTGCATGGTGATCTACGCACTGATTCTGCAGCTGGCCTTTGAATTCAAGGTCAATTATTTCCTGGCGGTGCTCTATGGCATCCTGGGGGCCGGGGCCTCCATGCTGGGCGACCTGACCTTCTCCGTTATCAAGCGCCAGGCCGGCATCAAGGACTACGGCGCCCTCCTGCCCGGCCACGGCGGCATCCTGGATCGCTTTGACTCCACCACCGTGGTAGCCCCTCTGGTGGAAGCCCTGCTGCTGATCGCGCCCTTTGCGGTCAAGTAAGTCGGGGTTTGTCTGGCTGAGGCAATAGGCACCAGGCAATAGGCAATAGGAGAACGGCGAGACAAGACCGCATCTCCGTCTCCTACTGCCTATTGCCTATTCAACTATTGCCTGATCGACAAATCCGAATTGAATATAATAACACAGGTGAACGAAATGACACAAGTATTATCCATTCTGGGCTCCACCGGCTCCATCGGCCGCCAAACCCTGGACGTTGTCCGCCATCTTCCCGTAAAGGTGGCGGCTCTGACCGCCGGGACCAACGTAGAGCGCATGGCGGAGCAGGTCGCGGAGTTCCGACCCCGCCTGGTCTCCATGGCCACCAAGGAGGCAGCGGAGCGCCTGCGGGCCTTGCTGCCCGCCCAGCAGCCTGAGATCCTCTGGGGAGAAGCGGGACTGCTGGCTGCAGCCTCCATGGAGGAGGCCGATACCGTCATCACCGCCGTCGTCGGCATGGTGGGGCTCAAGCCCACGCTGGCCGCCCTGGAGCGGGGCAAGCGCATCGGTCTGGCCAACAAGGAGACCATGGTCTGCGCCGGCGAGCTGGTGATGCGCACGGCCCGGGAGCACGGCGCGGAGATCATCCCTGTGGACTCCGAGCACTCCGCCATCTTCCAGTGCCTCATGGGCAGCCGCGGCCGGGAGGAGGTCAAGCGCATTATTCTGACCTGCTCCGGCGGTCCCTTCTTCGGCAAGAGCCGGGCGGAGCTGCAAAGCGTCACCCGGGACGACGCCCTGCGCCATCCCAATTGGAAGATGGGCGAGAAGATCACCGTGGACTGCGCCACCCTCATGAACAAGGGCCTGGAGGTCATCGAGGCCATGCGGCTCTACGAGCTGCCTCCGGAGCAGGTGGACGTGGTGATCCACCGCCAGTCCATCGTCCACTCCCTGGTGGAGTACGTGGACGGAGCCATGCTGGCCCAGCTGGGCGTGCCGGATATGCGCATCCCCATCCAGCTTGCCCTGACCTACCCGAACCGGGTGGAGAACCCGGCGCCGGGCCTGGATCTGCTGTCCTGCCCGCCGCTGACTTTCGCGGCCCCGGACCCGGAGGTTTTCCCCTGCTTCGCCATCGCCCGGGCCGTCGCCAAGGCTGGCGGCAGCGCCTGTGCCGTCATGAACGGGGCCAACGAGGCCGCCGTGGCGAAATTCCTCCGCCGGGAGATCGGCTTTTACGACGTCTCCGACCTGGTCCAAAAGGCCCTGGACACGGTGCCGTTCATCGCAAATCCCAGCCTGGAGCAAATCCTGGAAGCGGACCGGCTCGCCCGCTGCGCGGCTTCTATATGAAATTATGAAAATAATAAACTATGAAAATATTATGGTATTTTCCATATCTCCGATATGGAAAATGATTTCAAATCGTCCCGAAGGGACACCGAAATAGTTTCATAATTTCATAGTTTCATAGTTTCATTCCGAAATAATGAAAGGTTTTATGAATAATGACTGTATTCTATATTTTATTAGCCATCCTGATCTTCGGCTTTCTGATCTTCATCCATGAGCTGGGACATTTCCTCACTGCCAAGCTCTGCGGGGTGCGGGTCAACGAATTTGCCATCAACATGGGTCCCAAGCTCTTCGGCTGGAAGCGGGGGGAGACCCAGTACTCCTTCCGCCTCATCCCCATCGGCGGCTACTGCGCCATGGAGGGGGAGGACGAGGACACCGGCGACCCGCGCTGCTTCGTCAACGCCGCCTGGTGGAAGCGGCTGATCATCCTCTGCGCCGGCTCCTTTATGAATCTGCTGACGGGCTTCGTGGTGATGTGCCTGCTGCTGGCCTTTGCCTACGGTCCCACCCAGACCGCGAAGATCACCGGCGTCATGCCCGGCAACACCGTGGAGGCCCAGGGCCTGCGGGTGGGGGATACCCTCTACGCCATCGACGGCCGCCGCATTTATATGCGCTCGGATTTCGACCTGCTGGAATCCCGCCTGCCCACGGAGCACTGCGAGCTCACCGTGCTGCGGGATGGGGAGAAGCTGGTGCTCCACGACTTCAACCTGACCCGCACCGAGCTGACGGACCGGGATGGCAACCGGGGCAAATACCTGGGCATCTATCTGGAGGAGTACGAGGAGAAGAACCTGGGCTCCGTGCTGAAATACGGCGTCTATGAGTGCATCGACTTCACCCGCATGGTCTGGTATGGCCTGACGGACCTCTTTACCGGCAAGGCCGGCCTGAAGGATATGGGCGGCGTGATCGGCGTGGTGGACGTGATGGTGCAGTCCGGCGAGACGGCCAAGACCGTCTCCCACGGCGTCGAGAACGTGCTCTATCTGGGGGCTTTTATCGCGGTGAACCTGGCGGTCATGAACATGCTGCCCATCCCCGCCCTGGACGGCGGCCGGGTCCTCTTCCTGCTGATTAACACCGTCTTTACCAAGGTCACCGGCAAGAAGGTGGATCCCAAATACGAGGGTTATCTCCACGCCGGCGCCATGGTCCTCCTCCTGGGACTCATGGCAGTCCTGATGATCAAGGACGTGCTGATGATTATCAATCGGTGAAGCCTACGGCTGTAGCGGCGCACAGTGTGCGCCACCCTGTACCTCGCTCAGACGAGGCGTCAGACATCGGGCGTCAGACTCGCCTGCAGCGGCGAACATTGTTCGCCACATATACCCCGCACGGACAGGGCAACAGACCCACCGCAGGGGCGGCGGCTTGACGCCCCGCTTACGATTCAAAACACACCAAAATTCTGCATTTTGCACTCCCGACGGAGGTTATCTTATGACAAAACAAATTCAAGTAGGGAATGTTCAGATCGGCGGCGGCGCGCCGGTTTCCATCCAGTCCATGTGCAACACCAAGACCACCGACGTGGAGGGCAGCCTGGCCCAGATCAAGGCCCTCTATACCGCTGGCTGTGAGATCGTCCGGCTGACGGTCCCGACCCTGGAGGCCGCCGAGACCTTCGGCAGGATCGCGGCCCAAAGCCCCCTGCCCCTGGTGGCGGACATCCATTTTGACTACCGCTGCGCCATCGCCGCGGCGGAGCACGGGGCTGCCAAGATCCGCATTAACCCCGGCAACATCGGGGGCGAGGACCGGGTGAAGGCCGTGGTGGACTGCTGCAAGGCCCATCATATTCCCATCCGCGTGGGCGTCAACGGCGGCAGCCTGGAGAAGGAGCTGCTGGAGAAGTACGGCCATCCCACCCCGGAAGCCCTGGTGGAGTCCGCCTTCGGCCACATCCGCCTGCTGGAGAAGTACGGCTTCTACGACACCTGCGTGTCCATGAAGTCCTCCAACGTACCCCTGATGATGGCGGCCTACCGCCTCTTCGCGTCGCAGTCCGACTATCCCCTCCACGTGGGCGTCACCGAAACCGGCACAGAGTATATGGGCACCGTCAAGTCCGCCATGGGCATCGGCGGCCTGCTCTGCCTGGGCATCGGCGACACCATCCGGGTCTCCCTCACCGCCGACCCGGTGAAGGAGGTCACGGCGGCCAAGGCCATCCTGAAGGCCGCCGGTCTGCGGAAGGACGGAGTCAACATCGTGTCCTGCCCCACCTGCGGCCGGACGCAGATCGACCTGATCGGCCTGGCAAACCGGGTGGAGGAGGCCCTGAAGGACTGCAAAAAGCCCATCACCGTGGCGGTCATGGGCTGCGTGGTCAACGGCCCCGGCGAGGCCCGGGAGGCCGACGTGGGCGTGGCCGGCGGCGACGGCTGCGGCGTCCTCTTCGTCAAGGGCGAGCTGAGAGAGAAGCTGCCCTACGACCAGCTGCTGCCCGCCCTGCTCCGATACGTAGACGCCCTGTAGGGGCGGAACGGGCAGGAAGTAAGAATTAAGATATTCCGCAGGGGTGGTCACCGGCCGCCCTCCCGCCGCGGGGCCGGTCATCGGCCGCCCTCCCGCCGCAGGGCCGGTCATCGGCCGCCCTCCCATCGTAGGGGCGGTCACTGGCCGCCCTCCAAAAAACGTGTAAAAAGCAGTACATGAAAGATAATATTTCCCTTGCGGAGCTCTTCTCCGATCTGTACGCGGGAGAAGAACTCGACGAAGCCTTAAAACAGAATACAGTGGAAAACGTCGAGCTCCGTGTCAAGGAACGGGAGATTACCGTTCGTCTGAAAAGCGAGGTCTATCTTCCCATCCCCTTGCTCTCCCGGATGGAACAGTCCGTCAAGGAGCGCTACGAGCTGAACGCCGTCTCAATCGAGCCGCGATATGAGCCCGATCTGCTCGCTTCGATGGACTTTACCGATCTGACCGGCCTGCTTTCGGGCTTCTGGCCCCCGGCCGTGGCCATGCTGGCGGGTTGCCGCTGGGAGGCGGAGGGGAGCACCCTCCACGCCCATCTGCGGGGGAACGGCCTTTCCGATCTGAAGCCCCATCTGCCCCGGGCGGAGGCCTGGCTCAGTGAAAGCTTTGGCGCTCCGGTGCGGATCGAGCTCCACGTCGGTAAGGAGCTGACTGCCGAGGAGCTCTTCGCCGAGACCAAACGAATCCGGGAGGAGGCGAAGGAGCAGAGCCCCGCGCCGACCCTCCGCAGCGCCGACGCGCCCGCCGCGGCGAAGGCCCAGCCCCAGGCCGCGGATCTGATTTTCGGCAAGCCCTTCTTCCAGGAGCCCGTCCCCATGCGGGACCTGAACGTGGACATGTTCAAGGTCTGCGTGGAGGGCGAGGTCTTCGCCATCAACCACAAGGAGCTGCCCAAGGCCAAGGCCTGGGTGGTCAGCTTCTACATGACCGACCACACGGGCTCCGTCTGCGTCAACCAGTACATGGAGGAAACGAAGGCCAAGCCCATTCTGGAGGCCATCCACGGTCCCAACCCCAAGAAGCACAAGCCCGGCTCCTACGTCCGGGTCTTCGGCAAGGTGACGGTGAGCCGCTACGACAACGAGCTGGTGCTGCAGCCCTATTCGATCCGGGAGGTCCCCCGGCCGAGCCGGCGGGATACCGCCCCGGAAAAGCGGGTGGAGCTGCATCTGCACACCAAGATGTCCGCAATGGACGCCCTCACCGATACCGCCGAGGCCATCGCCCGGGCGGCGGCCTGGGGCCACAAGGCCCTGGCCATCACCGACCACGGCGTAACCCACTCCTTCACCGACGCTCTGGCCAACTCCAAAACCAAGGTGGCCGGTACCGACGAGCCCATCAAGCTGCTCTACGGCTGCGAGGGCTACTTCATCAACGACGTGGACCTGGACGCCACTCCGGAGAGCACGAAGAGCTTCCGGACCTGCGTCTTCGGGGAGGGCGACGCCCCCCTGAACGGGGAGTTCGTGGCCTTTGACGTGGAGGCCACCGGCCTGTCCCCGGAGCGGGACCGGCTCATCGAGATCGGCGCGGCCCGGATGCGGGGCGATCAGGTGCTGGAGACCTTCAACAGCTTCGTGGACCCCCAGCGTCCGCTGCCGGACAATATCGTGGAGCTCACCGGCATCACCGACGAGATGCTGGAGGGCGCGCCCTCGGAGCGGGAGGCCCTGGAGGGCTTCCTGGCCTTCTGCGGGGAGCTGCCCCTGGTGGCCCACAACGCCAACTATGACCTGAGCATGATGAAGGCTGCCTGCCGCCGCCTGAATCTGCCCTTCCATCCCACCTGCGCCGACACGCTGGGCCTGGCCTACGACCTGCTGCCCCAGTTCACCAAGCGCAAGCTGGACGTGCTGGCGGAGTACTTCGAGCTGCCGGACTTTGCCCACCACCGGGCCACCGACGACGCCGTCACCTGCGGCCTGCTCTACGACCGCTTTGCCCGGATGCTGCTGGACCGGGGCGTGGACCGGCTCCGCGCCGTCAACCACGCGGCGGCCACCATGGACTTCGGCTCTCGCCCCACCCCCAAGGACCGGCGCATCCACCATATCATTCTCTTCGCCAAGAATTCCCTGGGTCTGCGGAATCTCTACCGCCTGATCTCCTTCTCCAACCTCTACTACTTCCACGCCCGCCGGGGCGGCAACGGGGCTCCCGTCATCCCCAAGTCGGAGCTTCTGCGCTGGCGGGAGGGGCTGATCGTGGGCTCCGCCTGCGAGGCCGGCGAGCTGTTTACCGCCATCGTGGCGAAGAAGCCCTGGGAGGAGCTGAAGCGCATCGCGGAATTCTACGACTTTCTGGAGGTCCAGCCCCTGTCCAACAACCGCTTCATGCTGCAAAACGGCATGGCGCAGTCCGAGGAGGAGCTGAAGGATTTCAACCGCACGGTGGTTCGCCTGGGCGAGGCGCTGGACAGGCCCGTCTGCGCCACCGGCGACGTCCACTTCCTGGACCCGGAGGACGAGGTCTTCCGCCGCATTCTCCTGGCCTCCAAGGGCTTCGACGACTGCGACCGGCCAAACCCGCTCTATTTCCGCACCACCGACGAGATGCTGGAGGAATTCTCCTATCTGGGCCGGGAAAAGGCCCACGAGATCGTGGTGAAGAACACGAACCTGATTGCGGATATGTGCGACTGGGTCCGGCCTCTGCCCCACAACCTCTACGCTCCCAAAATCGAAAACTCCGTGGAGGACCTGAAATCCCTGGTCTACGGCAAGCTCCGCCGGCTCTACGGCGAGCACCCGCCGGAGCTGATTACCAAGCGGGTGGAGACCGAGCTGGGCGACATCATCAACTGCCACTACGACGTCATCTATATCTCCGCGCAGAAGCTGGTGCTGAACTCCCTGGAGCACGGCTATCTGGTGGGCTCCCGGGGCTCCGTGGGCTCCTCCCTGGTGGCCTTCCTCTCCGGCATCACGGAGGTCAACTCTCTGCCGCCGCACTACCGCTGTCCCAACCCGGCCTGCAAGTACACCACCTTTGAAGTGCCGGAGGGCTGCAAGTGCGGCGCGGACCTGCCGGACGCGGTCTGCCCCAAGTGCGGCGCGAAATTTGAAAAGGACGGCTTTGCCATCCCCTTTGAGACCTTCCTGGGCTTCGGCGGCGACAAGGTCCCCGATATCGACCTGAATTTCTCCGGCGAATACCAGGCCAAGGCCCACGCCTACTGTGTGGAGATGTTCGGCAAGTCCCACGTCTTCCGGGCCGGCACCATTGGCGACGTGGCGGAAAAGACCGCCTTCGGCTACGTGAAGAAATACCTGGCCGAGCGGGACCAAAAGGCCAGCCGCGCCGAGGAGACCCGCCTTGCCACAGGTTGCGTGGGCGTGAAGCGCACCTCCGGCCAGCACCCGGGCGGCCTGGTGGTCATCCCCCAGGAGAACCAGATCTGGGACTTTTGCCCGGTCCAGCACCCGGCGGACGACCACGAATCCGAGTGGATCACCACCCACTACGACTATCACCCCATGGAGGAGAACCTGCTGAAGCTGGATATGCTGGGCCACGACGACCCCACCATGATCCGCATGCTCCAGGATATGACCGGGGTGGACCCCCAGAAGATCCCCCTGGACGACAAGGACACCATGTCCATCTTCACCTCCTCCAAGGTCCTTGGCTATGAGGACGACCCGATCTTAGGCGAGACCGGGGCCGTGGGCATTCCCGAGTTCGGCACCGGCTTCACCCGGGGTATGCTCAAGGAGACCCAGCCCACCCAGTTCGACGTGCTGATCCGCCTCTCCGGCTTTTCCCACGGCACCGACGTCTGGCTGGGCAACGCCCGGGATCTGATCCTCTCCAAGACCGCCTCCGTCTCCCAGGCCATCGGCTGCCGCGACGACATCATGAACTATCTGATCTCCTGCGGGATGCCGGACAAGCGCTCCTTCAAGATCATGGAGGCGGTGCGAAAGGGGAGAGGCCTGCCCGACGGCGCCGAGGAGGAGATGAGGGCCGCCGGTGTGCCGGACTGGTACATCGGCTCCTGCAAGAAGATCAAATATCTCTTCCCCAAGGCTCACGCGGCGGCCTACGTGATGATGGCCTTCCGCATCGCCTGGTTCAAGGTCCACGAGCCTCTGGCCTTCTACGCGGCCTATTTCTACCGCCGCAGCCAGAAGGGCGGCTTCGACGCCTCCCTGATGTGCAAGGGCAAGGACGAGTGCCTGGCGGCCATCCAAGCCATTCAGAACATGGAGAACGCCACGGACAAGGACGATCAGCTCCTGACCACCCTGGAGGTGGTCTACGAGTTCTATCTCCGGGGCTTCGATTTTCTGCCCCTGTCGGTCTACGAGTCCGACGCGCTGAAATTCCTGCCCAAGGACGGTAAGCTCCTGCCGCCCTTCGTGGCCATCGGCGGCCTGGGCGAGAACGCGGCCAAGGACATCGCCGACGGCCGCCGGGGCAAGACCTTCATCTCCATTGAGGAATTCTGCGCTGCCTGCCCGAAGGTCTCCCAGGCCCACGTGGACGCGCTCCGCGCCGCCGGCGCCTTCGGAGATCTGCCGGCCACCAGCCAGGTGAGCATGTTTGATATGTGAGCAAATCCTGAATTATCATGAAAGGGTGACCAATATGCAACAGCTTGACAAGCAATTCCATATCCACTGCGTCGAGGGGGACGTGGGCCGCTACGTGATCCTGCCCGGCGACCCGGGCCGCTGCGCTTCCATTGCCGCCCTCTTTGACGACGCCCATCACGTGGGCCAGAACCGGGAGTACAACGTCTACACCGGTTATCTGCTGGGTGAGAAGGTCTCGGTCTGCTCCACCGGCATCGGCGGCCCCTCCGCCTCCATCGCCATGGAGGAGCTCCACAACATCGGCGCGGACACCTTCATCCGTACCGGCACCTGCGGCGGCATCAACCTGAAGGTCAAGTCCGGCGACATCGTGGTGGCCACCGGCGCCATCCGCTTCGAGCACACCTCCCGGGAGTACGCCCCCCTGGAGTACCCTGCCGTGGCGAACCTGGACGTGACCCTGGCCCTGCGGGACGCGGCCCTGGCCCTGGGAAAGACCACCCACGTGGGCGTGGTCCAGTGCAAGGACGCCTTCTACGGCCAGCACAGCCCCCACAAGATGCCCGTCTCTTACGAGCTGCTGAACAAGTGGGAGGCCTGGAAAAAGCTGGGGGTCCTGGCCTCCGAGATGGAGTCCGCGGCCCTCTTCGTGGTGGCCGACGCCCTGGGCGTCCGCTGCGGCTCCTGCTTCCACGTAATCTGGAACCAGGAGCGGGAGGCCGCCGGACTGGACCAGACCATGAACGAGGACACCTCCGCCTCCGTCCGCGTCTCCGTCGAAGCCCTCAAACGCCTCATCGCTCAGGACAAAGGCCTGTAAGCGCAAACAGAACGAGACGGGAAGTCCATCGACTTCCCGTCTCGTTCTGTTTGCGCTTGTATTATTCCAGCAGCATGTCCGTAAAGTCCATCAGCGGACCGTACAGACGGTGGGCCTCCCGCTTGAGCTGGGGGAAGCAGAAGGGACAAAGGGGCTCCCAGCGGCGGTTGAAGGAGCGGCGGCGGATCAGGATGTG
This sequence comes from Oscillospiraceae bacterium, assembly GCA_017519005.1. Taxonomy (GTDB): domain Bacteria; phylum Bacillota; class Clostridia; order Oscillospirales; family Oscillospiraceae; genus JAFRPC01. The sequence goes on from JAFWTG010000030.1 coordinate 12,103, forward strand.
GATGCAGCCCCGGCGGAAAATGACGCTGAAATCGGGGTAACGCTCCGTCATGGCCAGCAGCTTTTCCGCCATCTCCACGGTGATGAGACTGCGGAAGTCCTCGGGGGAGTCGGCAAAGCAGCGGAACTGCTGGGCCAGACCCTCGTGATCCGGCTGAAGCTCCACCATTTTTTTGGCCATGCCCCGGTGGGAGAAGCGATTTTTCGTCTCGCGGCACTCCAGGATCACCGTCCCCTCAAAGTCCACGTTGAGCCGGATGGTCAGCCATTGACCGCGGACCTTGACCTTATGGCTGGTGTAATCGTCGGCGTAGACGCCGCCGCAGACAATCTCCTGCGCGGCCACCCAGCAGTCCCGGTAGAGCCCCTCCAGCCGGTTTGCGGTATAGTAGCGCTCCACCTTGTTCAGGAGGTTCACGTCGCAGAGCGTCTCCTCCACGGCGCTGCGCCGCTTGGCCTCATAGGAGAGGTCGGAGAAGGTCTGCTCCAGCACCTCGGGCATATAGCGCTGCTTGAAGCTCCGCTCCAGCCGACGCATCCCCAGCCGGGCCAGCGTGAAGGCGGCGAACCCGGCTGCCAGCAGGATCCCGCTTCGGATCAGCAGGGCCACGGCGGTCTTGCCGCTCATGCCGGTGGCAAAGAAGCGGAGATATTTGCCGGCAAAGGCCACCCGCTCCGGCAGACCGTCGGCAATCTCGGGCAGCAGATTGGGGTCAAAGGCGGCGAGCACGTATTGGATCGCGTACCAGAGTACCTTGACCGTGGCGTAGCCGATCAGCGCTACGCAGGCCAGCTCCGCCAGCAGCAGAAGCACCTTCCCGGCCTCGTACAGTACCATGCGTCTTGTCATAGGCGAGTCCTCCGATGGGGGAGTGGTAATGAGTCATACAAGCTGGGGTACGGCGAACCGTACCCCAGGGTGTTCAAGCATTTGAAACGATTCCTGCCAACAGACTGTCCTGTGATACTGTTATGGGATAACAGTATTATATCAACGAACGTCCTCCAGAAGACCGTAGTCGCCGTCGTTCCGCCGGTAGACGACCGCAAAGGCGCCCTCGGCGTCCTCGTCACGGAAGGCAAAGAAGTTGTGACCCAGCAGATTCATCTGCAGAATGGCCTCGTCGCGGCTCATGGGCATCATGGTGAATTCCTTGATTCTGATGAGCTTATAGTCCTCGGTATCCTCCACGTCGGGGACGAAGGAGGTGGCGTTCTCCGCGCTGCGGACGAACGCATCCTGACGGATTCTGCGGGCCAGGCGGGTCTTGTTCTTACGGATCTGACGTTCAATGTCGGAGACGGCTGCATCGACGGAGGCGTACATGTCGGAGGTGCTTTCGCTGGCGCGGAAGTACATGTTGGAGGCATGTACGGTCAGCTCGACCTTGTTGCGGTTTTTCTCGACGGAAAAAGCGACAAAGGCTTCTGCGTCATCCCGGAAATAGCGGTCCAGCTTGGAGACCTTCTTTTCGGCATAGGCGTGAACGCTCTGCGGAAGGGAGACCTTCTTCTCGTTGATCTGGATTTTCATATTGCGTCGCTCCTTTCAAGTGCTCTGAGAAGCCTGCTGGCTCCTCTGGTATTATTATACCACAAATCACGGCATAATCAAGGAGAAATTTAGGGATTAAGGAATAGGGATTAAGGATTAGGGGAACCCGCCCGTAGCGGCGAGCATTGCTCGCCACGGATACCCCGCACGGATCAGGGATTAAGGATCAAGGATCAGGGATCAGGGTGAGGAAAGGGAACAGGGCCGCCTGTAGGGGCGGTCATTGACCGCCCGCCGTACCCCGCACGGACGAGGGAACGGGGAACAGAGAACAGGGAACAGGGAACAGGGAACAGGGAACAGGGAACAGACCCGCCCGTAGGGGGCGGCGTCCTCGACGCCCCGTTCTTCTCAATAAAAGAACAGGGAACAGGGACCAGGGAACAGACAAGCCCGCGGGGGCCGTTCCGGGCAGCCGGTCAGTTCTCCGCTTCCGCTTCGTCCTTTGCCAGCAGAGTCTCCGTAATCAACTGGTACAGCTTGTCCGCTCTGGCGGGAAAGGCCTTGGTCAAAAACGCCGCCTGTCGTGGAGAGGGACAGGCGTATTCCAGGGTGAAGAGATTGCCCAGCTCGTCGTCCAGGTGCATCACGGCCAGAGCCTCGCCGTTGGGCTGCTCCAGAATTTCCGTGCGCACGAAGCTCTGCCGCCGGACCTCCCGGTTGAAGCGCTCCACCGCGCGGGACGCCCGCTGCTGTACGGGAAAGGCCAGGGAGTCCTTGGTGATCTTCGCCGTCTCGCGGCCCTTTTCAGTGATAACGTAGCCACCCTCGGTCTCGGTCAGATGTCCGGATTCCACCATCTGCGGCACCGCCTGCATCACGTCGAAGTAGCTCAGCTTGTCATCCTGGAGGCAGAGCTCATAGAGAGCCTGCGTGTCTACAGGATAGAGCAGCTTATCCGTAATATACAAAATCAGGAGCTTTACGTCCAGCATATCGTTGATAAAGCCGTGGGGCATGGGAACACCTCCTTCAAAGAGTCATTCTATTATACACCAAAATCCCGTGAATTACAAGCCCCGCGCAAAGAAACGCAGCAAATCGCGATTGATTTTCCGGGAGCGCAAAACGCCGGGACCCCGTCGGCTTGACGGGTCCCGGCGTTTTTTTCGGTCCGATGCGCTCAGTTGAGCCCGGACTTCTTTTCCGCCTTGGCGCGGGCCTTTTCTTCCTTGGCCTTCTGCGCGGCCTCCTTGGCCTCGGCAGCGCGCTTGGCCTTTTCCTTTTCCGCGGTGTCGTTGGTCATAACGGCCCACTTCTGCAGCTCCATGCGGACCTGATCCTCGCCGGTCTCAATGACGATCTTCTCGTCTTTGATGTCCACGATTTTGCCGATAATACCGCCGATGGTGGTGATCTTGTCGCCCCGGTGCAGAGAGTTGCGAAGCGCCTCCGCGTCCTTCTTCTTCTTGTTCTCCGGACGGAGGATCATGAAGTAGAAGATGGCGATGAACACCGCGATCATAATGAGCATGTAGGGACCGCCGAACAGACCGCCGGCCTGGTCCTGCGTCAGGATAAGGTGAGTCATAGGATTACCTCCGTTTTGAAATCTTGTATATTATACACGGGACTTGCTGAGATTGCAAGCAGAATTTCGCCTTTTTCGGCCCTGTTCCGGAAATCGTACGAATCCTTGCCCGAGAAGCTCGGTTTTCGCCGGAACGAATCGAAGCATTTCGTCAAATAGTTGGATCAGATCCTTCTGCCGAGCTTTTCCGCGTATTTCGCCCGGAAGGCGGCGAAGCTGCCCTGGTCCAGGGCCTCCCGGATGCGCTCCATCAGCTTGTTGTAGAAGTACAGGTTGTGCATCACGCTGAGCCGCAGGGCCAGAATCTCCTCCGCCTTGAACAGATGGTGCAGATAGGCCCGGCTGTAGCGGCGGCACACGGGGCAGTCGCACTGGGGGTCGATGGGACTGTCGTCCAGCTCGTATTTGGCGTTTTTCAGGTTGATGGCGCCCTCCCAGGTGAAGAGCCGGGCGTGGCGGGCGTTTCGGGCTGGCATCACGCAGTCGAAGAAGTCCACGCCCCGCCATACCGCCTCGATGATATTGGAGGGGGTGCCGACGCCCATCAGGTAGCGGGTCCGGTCGGCGGGCAGGTAGGGCTCAACGGCCTCGATGATCTCGTACATGACCTCCGTGGGCTCGCCCACGGCCAGGCCGCCGATGGCGTAGCCCGGCAGCTCCAGGTCTGCGATCATCTTGGCGTGCTCGATCCGCAGGTCGGCGTAGGCCCCGCCCTGGTTGATGCCCCAGAGCATCTGCTGCGGGTTCACGGTGTCGGGAAGAGCGTTGAGTCGGGCGTTTTCGGCCTTGCAGCGCAGCAGCCAGCGGTAGGTGAGGGCCATGGATTGTTTCACGTAGTCCCTGGGGGACGGGTTCTCCACGCACTCGTCGAAGGCCATGCAGATATCCGAGCCCAGATTGGACTGGATGCGCATGCTCTCCTCCGGCCCCATGAAGATTTTCCGTCCGTCGATGTGGGAGGCGAAGTAGACGCCCTCCTCCTTGATCTTCCGCAGGCTGGCCAGGGAGAAGACCTGGAAGCCGCCGGAGTCCGTCAGGATGGGTCCGTCCCAGGTCATGAATTTATGTAAACCGCCCAGCTTCCGCACGATCTCATCGCCGGGCCGCAGATGCAGGTGGTAGGTGTTGGAGAGCTCCACCTGGCAGCCGATTCGCTTCAGATCCTCGGCGCTGAGGCCGCCCTTGATGGCAGCCTGGGTGCCGACGTTCATGAACACCGGCGTCTGGACGACGCCATGGGCGCAGGTAAAGACGCCCCGCCGGGCCTTGCCCTCGGTTTTCAGGATCTCAAACATAGGTCCTCCTCAATAGATAAACATGGCGTCGCCGAAGCTGAAGAAGCGGTAGCGCTCCTCCACGGCAATCCGGTAGGCGTTCAGCACCTGCTCGCGTCCCGCGAAGGCGGAAACCAGCATGATCAGCGTGGACTCCGGCAGGTGGAAGTTGGTGATCAGGGCGTCCATGGCCTTGAAGCGGTAGCCGGGGTAGATGAAGATGTCGGTCCAGCCGGACTTTTCGGTAAAGTGACCGTTCTCGTCGGCAAAGCTTTCGACGGTCCGGCAGGAGGTGGTCCCCACGCAGACGATCCGGCCCCCCTTGGCCCGGGTCTCGTTCAGCAGGGCGGCGGTCTCGGCGGAGAGCATGCAGAACTCCGAATGCATGTGGTGGTCGGTGATCTCCTCGACCTTTACGGGGCGGAAGGTCCCCAGACCCACGTGGAGGGTCACCCAGGCCGGCTTGACGCCCTTGGCCTCGATGGCCGCCAGCAGCTCCGGCGTGAAGTGGAGGCCCGCGGTGGGAGCAGCGGCGGAGCCGTTGACCTTGGAGTAAACGGTCTGGTAGCGCTCCTGGTCCTGCAGCTCCTCCTTGATATAGGGGGGCAGGGGCATCTTGCCCAGCTGTTCCAGGATTTCCAGGAAGATGCCGGTATAGTGGAACTGCACCAGCTTATTGCCGTCCTCCTTCGCGCCAACCACCGCAGCGGTGAGCAGGCCCTCGCCGAAGGAGAGCTCCGCTCCCACGGGCGTCTTGCGGCCGGGCTTGGTGAGGCACTCCCAGACGTCGTTTCCCGTATCCTTCAGCAGCAGGACCTCCACAGCCCCGCCGGTGGCCCGCCTGCCCAGCAGCCGGGCGGGCAGGACCCGGGAGTTGTTCAGCACCAGGCAGTCGCCGGGATTCAGGTAATCCAGAATATCGTGGAAATGCCGATGCTCCACGGAGCCGTCGGACTTGTTCAGTACCAGCAGCCGGGAGCTGTCCCGCTGCGCCAGCGGCGTCTGGGCAATCAGCTCCTGGGGCAGATCATAATAGAAATCGTGTGTTTTCATAGGTACCTCGATGACAGACATTTGCTATATTATACATGATTTCCCATCTTTCGTCAACGGCATAATCTTGATCCGTCGGGAATATAGTATTGCGTCAAGACCGGCACAAATTGGGATTTGTCGGGTTCTTGCCGTAGGGCGGCCTGACCCCAGGCCGCCGCCGTCACGCTGGCGGGCATCGCGGCGGCCAGTGGTCTGGCCGCCCTACGCAGCATCTCGACAAATCCCGATTTGCCTGAACACAAAATGCCCGAAATGGAGGAATCCACATTGAAAACACCCATCTTTCGCGGAACCTGTACGGCTCTGGTGACGCCCTTTCACGAAACCGGCATCGACTTCGCCGCCCTGGACCGGCTGCTGGAGAGCCAGCTGGAGGCCGGCGTGGAGGCGCTGGTGATCGGCGGCACCACCGGCGAGGCCGCTACCCTGGAGCATACGGAGCTGATGGCCCTGATCGCCCACTGCGTCCGCTTCTGCCAGGGCAGAACGAAGTTGATTGCGGGGACCGGGGGCAGCGACACCCGGAAGGCCGCCGAGACCGCCCGGGCCGCCGCGGCCCTGGGCGCCGACGCGCTGCTCTGCGTGACGCCCTATTACAACCGCTGCACGCAGTCCGGTCTGCTGGCCCACTACGAGACTGTCGCCGGCGCTACGGAGCTGCCCATCCTGCTCTACAACGTGCCCGCCCGGACCACCGTCCGCATCGAGCCGGAGACCTGCGCCGCCCTGTCCCGGCTGCCCACGGTGGCGGGCATCAAGGACGCAGACCCGGACGTGGGCCGGGTGCTGAAGCTGCACGCCCTCTGCGGCGAGGACTTCCCGGTCTACTGCGGCTGCGACGACCGAATCCTGCCCTTTATGGCCTGCGGAGCGCTGGGGGCGGTGTCCGTGCTCTCCAATCTCCGCCCCGGGGCCGTCAAGGCGTTGACCGATGCGGCGCTGCGGGGGGAATACGCCCGTGCTCTGCGTCTGCAGCGGGAGCAGCAGCCCCTGATCGAGGCCCTCTCCGCCGCAGTGAATCCCATTCCGATCAAGGCGGCGCTGGCCTTGTCGGGTCTGAACTGCGGCGTCTGCCGTCTGCCGCTGACACCCGCCGATCCCGAGCTGTCCGAACGGCTCCGCGAATTGCTCGAATAGGGCGGAAAAAGCTTTACTTTGCCGCCGTTTTCCTGTATAATCAGAGCGTATCCGCCTCGTGAAATTGGAAAGGAGAACGGAAATGAAAAAGCTTCTCGTCGTCATCCTTGCGCTGCTGACGCTTGCCGCGCTCTGCGGCTGCAGCTCCGGCCATGAGTTGATCATCCGCAACGATCTGGATGTGGTGGTCTACAGCGTCTACATCAGCCCAAGCTCCGATGAGCAGTGGGGCGATCCGGTGAACTACACGCTGATCCGCCCCGGCGCGAAGCTCCGCGTGGACTATGAAACGCTCGCCACAGACACCGCCTATTATGATTTCATCGCGGTAGATGAAAACGAACTGTACTACGACGTTCGCGACTTCTCCCTGCGTGTCGGCGATACGCTGGCGCTTTCTGTGGACGGCGATACGGCGCTTCTGACCGTCACCAGGGAGGACGGCAAGTCCAGTACCTACGACGGCTACGCCTACCACCCCGACGTGTTGGAGTCCGGGGCGGGCTGAACGAACTGCGGCCCGGATCAACCGGGTTGGGCTTCCCGGCTCCGCAGGGAGCGCAGCAGCTCCTTCTGCGCCTCCGGGATCCGCCGGCTTTCCACAGCCTTCCGGATGCTTTTGCTGTGGACCCAGGGGCTCAGCCGCCGCTCGGTGAGCCAGGGCAGGGCGGCATCCCACTGCTTGGCCAGAGCCGTGGCGAAGTACCAGGCCTGCATCATGTTGACGTAATATTCATCCGAGCGGACGGAGCCCGCCAGCTCCATGGCGGCGGGCGTGAACTCGGCGTCCAGGAACTGATCCATGAGCTGCTTGAGGCCGAAGCGGACTGTGTACACCTGCTCCGAGGCCAGCCAGCGCGGGATGCGCTCCAGCAGCTCGGCCCGATGCTTTCGGAAGCAGGGCAGAGAGAGCTGGTCACAGACGGCCCAGTTGTCCACGAAGGGCAGAAAGGCCTCCGTCCGGGCCAGACAGCGGGCAAAGTCCCGCTCATATGCCAACAGGAAAGCGTGGAGCAGATTCTCCTCCTGATACCGGTGGGGGAGGGCGTCCAGAAAGGCCTTCGCCGCGGGCGTCCCCCGGAGCTCCCTTGCCAGCGCCCGCAGGGCCGGGGTCCGCACGCCCAGAATCCGCGCCGGGTCCAGGCTGGGAATCAGTTTGGCCGTGAAGGACTGATAGTCCGGCTCCGCCAGACGGTACAATTGTTCCGTGATCGGATTGCTCGCTTTTTGCGTCTGCATGCCGCCGCCTCCGTCCCTGTCGTTTTCTTCATTATAGGGAACGCCGCAGGAAAAGTCAAAAATATTTTTCGGAAAGACAAAATAATGCTTTACATTTGGCTTTGTCTTTGCTATAATACTTGAGCAAACGCGCCGGTGGCTCAATGGATAGAGCATCAGATTCCGGTTCTGAGGGTTGGGGGTTCGAGTCCCTTCCGGCGTGCCAAAACAGCCAGCGCCCCTGCGGGTGTTGGCTGTTTGCAATAATAGCTTTGCAATAATAGCGGAGTTCGGCCTCTAAATCCTCCGCGATATAAATCAAAACCAAGGAGAACGACAATGAAATATCACAACGAAAAAGCCCCGTGGCTCCGGCGCGAGGCTGAAATGCTTGCAGCCTTGCTCAGGTCTATCCCCTGGGCAGTGACGGTCCTCTTTATCCTGGCGGTGGTCGGAATGAATTTCCTGGCCCGCTATACCATCCTGTCGCTGCCCTGGCTCGCGGTCACCGCGGGGATCTTCGTGTCATGGCTGGCTTTTTTATTGCTGGATATCGTGGTGAAGCACTTCGGCGCGCCGGCAGCCAATCTGCTCTCTCTGCTGGCGATTACGGTGAATCTGATCGTGACCCTGTGCTGCGCGCTGATCGGGCGGATCTGGAATCATCCCTCCCTGGACAGCCTGGTGGGCGGTCAGTGGTCCGTTCTGTTGGCCAGCACCGTTGCCTACGTGCTCTCGGCTCTGACCAATAACTATACCAACGTCAGCATCGGCCGCCGCTTCCGCCGGAATCCCGACGGCGCAGCCGCCTATGCGGCCCGCAGCTTTGGCTCCACCCTCCTGTCTCAGATGGTGGATAATTTCCTTTTCGTCTTTCTGGCCTTCGTGGTTTTCCCGCTGATTCCCGGGGCGCTGCCCGTCCGCTGGACCGTTTTCCAGTGTCTGGGCGCTTCTGCCGCCGGAGCGGTGCTGGAGCTGCTGACGGAGGCGCTCTTCGCGCCCATCGGTTATCGGATGCTGCAGAACTGGAAGCGCCGGGACGTGGGCCGGGAGTACCGTCTGCGCTACTGCGCAGCGAGGAACTGAGTCATGGGAAGCGCCATCCATCAGCTGGAGAAGCTTTCCGCGGCGGAGCTGGGCCGCGCGGTGCGGAAGGGCGAGCTCTCGCCCACGGAGGTAATCCGCTTCTTTGAAGAACGGATCGAGACCCGCAACCCCAGCATCAATGCCTTCGTCTATACCCGTTTCGAGGAGGCCGAGGCCGCTGCCAGAGTCTTGGAGAAGCGGCTGGCGGCCGGGGAAGCCGTCGGCCCCTTTGCCGGCGTTCCCTTTGGGCTCAAGGATTTTCTGCCCTCCAAGCAGGGCTGGCCCAACTCCCACGGCGGCGTGAAGGCCCTGATCCGGGAGGACCCGGAGAGCTCCGAATTCTGCAAGGCCATGGAGGCCGCCGGCGGCATTGCCGTCGGCAAGACCAACGCCCCGGCCTTTGGCTTCCGGGGCACCTGCGACAACGCCCTCTACGGCCCCACTTCCACGCCCTTTGCCGTGGGCTGGAACTCCGGCGGCTCCTCCGGCGGCAGCGCCGCGGCGGTGGCCGACGGCCTGGCCCCCATCTCCGAGGGCGGCGACGGCGGCGGCTCCATCCGGGTACCCGCGGCCTGGTGCAATCTCTTCGGCTTCAAGGCCTCAGTTGGCACAGTGCCCAGCGTGTGCCGACCCGACGCCTGGACCGCCACCCATCCCTACTGCTGCAACGGCGGACTGACCCGTACCGTGGAGGACGCGGCGATCCTGCTGAACTACATGGCCCGCCACGATCCCCGGGACCCCCTGAGCCTGCCGCGGACCGAGCCGGACTACACCCGGCACCTGGGCCGCTCCCTGAAGGGCTGGAGGATCGGCTACACCCCGGATTTTGGCGTCTTCCCCGTGGAGCCCGAGGTAGCCAGCCTGGTGGAGCGGGCTGCCCGGCGCTTTGCCGAGGCGGACACGGAGCTGGTTCCCCTCTCCTTTTCCTTCTCCTGCAGCGCGGACGAAATGGGCGAATGCTGGTGCCGCGCCATCAGCGTGGACACCGCCGTGGAGCTGGAGCTCTGGAAGCGACAGGGTCTGGACCTGGTGCGGGACCACCGGGCCGAGCTGCCCGAGGCCTTCATCCGCTATAACGGGCTGGCGGCCCGGGGCGGCATCCTGGACTACTACCGCTTCAATTGCATCCGGACGGAGATTTTCGACCAGCTGCAAAACGCTCTGAGCGACTGTGAGCTGATCATCTCGCCAACGGTCAGCTGTCTGCCGGTGAAGAACGCCGCGGACCGCAACACCACCGGTCCCTCCGTCGTCAACGGCCGGGCGGTGAATCCGCTGATCGGCTTCTGCCAGACCTTCCTGGCCAACTTCACCGGCCACCCGGCAGCCTCCGTCCCGGCGGGTCTGTCCGAGGGCGGCTTCCCCGTGGGCATGCAGCTCATCGGCCGCCGCTTCCGGGACGGAGACCTGCTGGCCGCGGCGAGCGCCTTCGAGCAGATCCAGCCCTGGCGTCCGCTCTATGAGATCCCCTTTGGAAGAATGTAATACGAATAATCAGAAAAAAACAGGCAGCCGCGCGGCTGCCTGTTTTTTGATTGTCCCGAGCAGGGGCGCTCAGGCGTTGAAGACGTACTTGTCCAGCCGATCAAAGGCTTCCCGGACCACCCGATTCGGCAGGGCCAGGTTCATACGGATGCCCCAGGGATCCAGGAACATGCCGCCGTCCTGCCAGGCCACGCCCACGTCGGTTCCCAGCTTCTGCAGCTCGGCCATGGTCTTCCCGTGGTCCCTGCACCAGTCCTCGCAGTGCAGGAAGAGCATGTAGGTTCCCTCCGGCCGCATCAGCGTCACGCCCCGGAAGCGCTCCGTGATGAAGCGATATGCAAACTCGACGTTCTCGGTGAGCACGCTCCGCAGCTCGTCCACCCAGGCCTGGCCCGCCTCGCCGTAGGCGCCGATCAGCGCGTGCATGGACAGCACGTTCATGGAGTTGTAGGCGCAGAGGGAGGCCTCCTTGGCCTGCCGGTCCCGGAGCCAGTCGTTGTAGATCACGTGGTAGCTGCCGATCAGACCCGCCAGGTTGAAGGTCTTGGAGGGGGCGTACATGGCTGCCGCGTGCTCCCGGGCCCAGGGGCTGACGGACTGGGTGGGGATGTGCCTGCTGCCCGCCAAAGTCAGATCCGACCAGATCTCGTCGGAGACCACCCAGACGCCGTGCTTTTCAAAGACAGCCATGGCGGCCTCGATCTCCCAGCGCTCCCAGACCCGGCCGCAGGGATTGTGGGGGCTGCAGAAAATCGTGGCGTGGATGTGCCTGTCCACGATTTTCCGTTCCAGATCCTCATAATCTATCCGCCAGACGCCGTTTTCGTCCCGGTACATGGGATTGTGGACGATCTCATAGCCGTTGTTCTCCAGCACGTGGGTGAAGCCCACGTAGGTGGGACTCTGCACCAGCACCGGGTCGCCCCGGGAGCAGAGCACGTTCAGGGTGGAGATCACCCCGCCCAGCACGCCGTTCTCGTAGCCGATGTGCTTCTTTTCCAGGCCCATGACGCCGTTGCGCAGCCTCTGCCAGTTGATGATGCTGTTGTAGTAGGCGTCGGAGGCCTCAAAGTAGCCGAAGGCCGGGTGCTCCGTCCGGCGGATCACCGCCTCCTGAATGGCCGGGCAGGCCAGGAAGTTCATGTCTGCCACCCACATGGGGATCAGGCTGAAGCCCTCCTTGGGTCCCGCAGGGGCGAAGCCGCCGGGCCTGCCCACCATATCCACCGCGATGGCGTCTCGGCCCCGCCGATCGGGCAGGGTGGTGAAATCAAATCTCATGCTGTTCAATACCTCTTTCCGTTCAGCCTGTTATGGTGTTTGGATTGATATAGACTCGTTCCTCCGTAAAGACCATCTCGACGGGGCGGTCCCAGGGGTCCGCGGGGACCGCCGGGAGCTTCTGCGCCTCGAAAGCGGCCATGACGATTCGGGCGTTGACGCAACGGGGCAGATAGCGGTCATAGTAGCCGCCGCCCATGCCCATGCGGCGGCAGTCCTCGTCGAAGGCTGTGCCGGGGCAGATCACCAGGTCCAGCGCCTCCGGGGGGACCTCCTCCGAGCGCTCCCGCACCGGCTCCCGGATGCCGTAGGCCCCGAGCTTCCAGGCGCCCGGCACCATGGCGATCATCTCGGTTTTGCTGACGCAGAGGGGATAGCAGAAGCGCTTCCCCGCGGCGGCGGGCAGGCGTGGCAGAGCGTCCAGCGAGAGCTCGCCGCCCACGTGGTCGTAGATCATCACGGTCCGGGCCGCCTGAAAGACCGCGCTCTCCGCCAGCAGGGCCACGGCCCGGGCGGAGCGGGCCTCCCGCTCGGGCGCGGGGATGGCCTCCCGGGCCTTGATTTTCCGGCGCCGCAGCCACTTGCGCCAGAGGGGACGGAACTGCGCCCGGATCGACGCTGCCTGTTCCGCAGCGCCCAGGATCAGCAGGGTTCCGTTCTCTCCGGCCTCGTCCAGGGCCGCCCGGAGGGCGGCGGGGAAGTCCGCCGCCGCGTCAAGCCGCAGAATTACGGCTCGCTCCAGGCCCGGCAGGGCTTGGAGCGCGGCAGGGGAGCGGGCGTTTTCCGCCGCCGGCAGATACAGCACCGCCGGGGTTTCCGCCAGCCGCTCCGCTCCCGGCAGGGCAGCGTTCAGCGGCTCAGTCATAGTAGCCCTCGCCCTGCAGCTGCTCCTCCGAACCGTCCGCGGGGTGCAGCAGATAGTCCATAAAGATCGGAATGCGCTTCTCCCAGGCGGCCTCGTTGTGGACCGCACCGGGGACGACCCTGGCGGCCACCTCCGCGCCGGCGCTGCTCAGCGCCGCCGCAGCCTCAAAGAGCTCCGCCAGCGGCGCCCGATCCCCCGGAGGCAGCTCGCCGGTGCCCAGGTCCAGATACACCCGGGTGGGGCTGCGCAGAGGCGTTTCGGCCATGAGGGCGCGCAGGTCCCAGCCTCCGGCCCAGATGCTGGGGGAAATCGCCGCCGCGCCGCCGTAGAATTCGTTGTAGGCGGTAACGGCGTAGAGGGTAATCAGGCCGCCGAAGGAGCTGCCCGCGATCAGGGTGTTGGCGCGGTCCGGCAGGGTCCGGTACTCCCGGTCGATCTGCTCCTTCAGGGGGCCGGTGAACCAGTCCATGGTGGCCTTGCCCAGACCCTCCATATGGTCCATGCCGTCATAGTCGAAGTCAAAGGGGGCGTACTCGTTGAGCCGCCGGTTTCCCTCGGGGTTGCACTCCACGGCCACCACGATGATGGGCAGGCTGGATTTGCGCAGGTACTCCTTCATGCCCCAGCTCTTGCCGTAGGTGGCGTGGGAGTCGTAGAAGACGTTGTGGCCGTCGAACATATAGAGCACAGGGTAGCGCCGTTCGGAGCGGGCGTAGTCTCTGGGCAGACAGACGTAGAGTCGCCGGGGCTTTTTCGTGGGCAGCCCGGGGATCTGGATGTGCTTGACACGGATCATTCCTTCAGTTCCTTTCCGTTGGCGATGATGGGATAAGTACAGTATAACACGTTTTCATTCCATACGCAAGCCAAACCAGCGGAAAGCGCGTACTTTTGACGGGAATTGTCGGCCAGGGAGGGCTCCGGGCGCTTGACTTTTCCGGGACTTTCGTATATGATGAATGACAGAAATAATTGCGGAACGCGGCGAACGCTCCGCGAAAGGAGATCTGCATGAATCGCTTCAAGAGCTATCTGAAAGAGCAGAACGTCGAGTTCTCCGCCAAGCGCTACTTCATCGACGCCATGGGCGCTATGGCGCAGGGCCTCTTTGCCTCCCTGCTGATCGGCACCATCCTCAAAACCCTGGGCGAGCAGCTGCACTGGGAGGTGCTGGTCACGGTGGGCCAGTTCGCCTTCGACATGTGCGGCCCGGCCATCGCGGTGGCCATCGGTTACGCCCTCCACGCCTCGCCCCTGGTGCTCTTTTCCCTGGTGGCCGTGGGCTTTGCCGGCAACAAGCTGGGCGGCGCCGGCGGCCCTCTGGCGGTCTACGTCATCGCCATCATCGCCTGCGAGTGCGGCAAGCTGGTCTCCAAGCGGACCAAGGTGGACATCCTGGTGACGCCCGCCGTCACAACCCTGGCGGGCTGTCTGCTGGCCCTGCTGATCGCCCCCTTCATCGGCCAAGCGGCCAGCAAGCTGGGCGAGCTGATCCGGTGGGCCACAGAGCTGCAGCCCTTCTTCATGGGCATCCTGGTCTCCGTCCTGGTGGGCGTGGCCCTGACCCTGCCCATCTCCTCCGCCGCCATCTGCGCGGCCCTGGGTCTGACGGGGCTGGCGGGCGGCGCCGCCGTGGCCGGCTGCTGCGCCCAGATGGTGGGCTTTGCGGTGATGAGCTTCCGCGAGAACCGCTGGGGCGGCCTGGTCTCCCAAGGCATCGGCACCTCCATGCTGCAGATGCCGAATATTGTGAAGAATCCCCGGATCTGGATTCCGCCCATCCTGGCCAGCGCAATCACCGGTCCTCTGGCCACCTGCCTCTTCCGCCTGGAGAACAACGGCCCCACCGTGGCCTCCGGCATGGGGACCTGCGGCCTCGTGGGCCAGATCGGCGTCTACACCGGCTGGGTCAACGACGTAGCCGCCGGGGCCAAGGCCTCCGTCACGGCCATGGATTGGCTGGGCCTGGCGCTGATCTGCTTCATTCTGCCCGCCCTGCTGAGCCTGGGCTTCTGCGAGCTGGAACGCAGGCTGGGCTGGATCAAGCCCGACGACCTGAAGCTGCACTGAAGCAAGCTGCAAAAAACGACCTCTCCGAGAGAGGTCGTTTTTTGCGGATGGGACGCTTACGGCAGCCGCAGCTTGGCCCGCAGGATGCGCAGGACGCTCCGGTCGATCCGCTCCTCCGGGATGGTGCCGTCGCGGACGGCGGCCAATACGGCCTCGTAGGCCTCCTGCAGAGCTTCAGGCTCCAGCAGCAGGTCGCTGCCCGCCAGAACCGCCCGGACAGCCGCTTCCCCCGGGCCGTATCGCTGGGTGATTGCCCCCATGTTCAGCGCGTCGGTGACGATCAGGCCCTCGTAGCCCACGCCGTCTCCGCGCAGCAGATCCATCAGGGTCCTGGACAGGGAGGCGGGCAGCTCGTCCCCGCCGGCCTGCGGCACGGAGATATGGCCCGCCATCATCATCGGAGCGCCCCAGCCCGCCGCGTCCAGGAAGGGCGCCAGCTCCGGGCTCCGTTTCAGGGTCTCCAGGTCCATTGGCAGCACGGCAAAGCCCAGATGGGAGTCCTCCGCGGTGCCGCCGTGGCCGGGGAAGTGCTTGCAGCAGGGGAGGACTCCCTGCTCCAGCAGACCCTCGGAGAAGGCCCGCGCCATCCGCGAGACCAGGGCCGGGTCCGAGCCGAAGGAGCGGCTGCGGACGATGCGGTTCTCCGGGTTGGTCAGCACGTCGGCGCAGGGGGCGAAGTCCAGATTGAAGCCCAGCTCCCGCAGATACGCGCCGATGGTCCGCCCGGCCTCCTTTGCGGACTGCGAATCTCCGGTCTTGCCGATCTCCGCCATGGGCGGCAGCTTCGGCACGCCGAAGGCGGGGTTATTGCCGATCCGGGCCACCGGACCGCCCTCCTCGTCCACGCAGAGAAAGGGGACGAGGCCGATCCGCTCCCGGCTGATCTCCCGCATGCCGGCCAGCAGGGCCTTTGTCTGCGTCGGATTCTCCAAATTCCGGGCCATATAGAGGATTCCGCCCACGGGGATCCGTTCAAAGGCGTTTTGGGTGGTCTGTCCCGCCACGGTGGCCGTGCCGCTGATGCCGGTGAGGGCCTCGGGCGTCACGATGAACATCTGCGCCACCTTTTCCTCCAGGGTCATCTGGGCCAGCTTGGCCTCCGGCCAGCCTCCGGCGGGAAGGGACTCCGGCGGGACGGCTGTTTCGGCGTCTGGTCCGCGCCCTTCGGCGGGCTCCGTGTCGGCTGCAGGCGTCTCTCCGGGACCTTCGTCCGCCGGGAACGTCTCCGGCTCCCGCGTTTTTGACGTGTGAGCCGGCAGGGGCCGCGCCGTCTCCGGCGGAGCCGGCGTCACCGGGTCCATCGGCTCTGCCGGCTTGGGCTCCGGCTCCGGTGCCGCCGTCCCGCAGCCGGAGAGCAGAAGCAGCCCCAGCAGACAGCCGGTCAGCAGCAAAGCAAGCGTTGCTTTCATAGAATCTCCTCCTAAGGACAGTTTACACGCCAAAACCCGTTTTGTCAACGGGATCGGCCGCGGCAGATGCGGATTTGTCGAGCTCCCGCAAAACCTCCCCTGGTAAGGGGAGGTGCCCCAGTGCGCACACTGGGGCGGAGAGGTAAGGTATCAGAGATTGAGCGCTCCCAGGCAACGACGGCAAGACCCAACGCGACCCCTCCACCGCCCTTGCGGGCGGTCCCCCTCCCCTTTGCAGGGGAGGTTTGTCTGAAGCTCGATCCGCTGGCATCAGTTCGACAAATCCCGATTTTCAGGAAAAATTTCAAAAATCTGTCAACCGTTTTTCGACTCGCAGCGTCTATGAGGCAGAGCCCGAAAAACGGAGGTGGTCGTATGGAAGACTTTGACGGTTTCAATCACTTATATCAGGCGCTGATGGAATACTACCGGCTGCCGCCGGAAACGTCCTCGAAGCAGCTCAGCGCCATTCTGCGGCAGGTGGACGCCGTGAGAAGCGCCGCGGGCGTCCGGACCGGCGCGTTCCGGACGGCGGCAGGAGGTTCGGTATATGGATAACAGAGAGAATAAGACGACCGCGGTGGATTATGCCGCCCTGGTGGCCCGGGCCAGGACCGGGGATCAGGACGCCTATACCGCCCTCTACGAGGCAACCAGCCAGGAGCTCTACCGCACGGTCCGCTCGATGGTCCGCACCGAGGACCAGACCCTGGATATCCAGCAGGAAGCCTACGTATACGCCTTCACGCATCTGGACCAGCTGGGCGAACCCGCCAAATTCCGCGCCTGGCTCCACACCATCGCCGTGAACCGGACCCGCTCCGTTCTGCGCAGGCAGACGGCCCTGCTCTTCTCCGAGCTGGAGACGGAGGAGGGGAGCGGTCTGCCGGAGCTGGCGGACGAGAGCCCCGACAATTCGCCGGAGCTGGCCCTGGAGCGCAAGGAGACGGCGGAGCTGATCCGGGAGATTCTGGACAGCCTCAGCGCCGGCCAGCGACTGCTGGTGGGCCTGTACTACTACGAGCAGATCCCCCTCCACAAGATCGCCGAGGACCTCGGCGTCAGCGCCGGCACGGTGAAGACGCAGCTCTTCCGCAGCCGGAAGAAGATCGAGTCCGCCGTGGAGCAGCTTCAGAAGAAGGGCGTCAAGCTCTTCGGCCTGAGCCCGCTGCCCTTCCTGCTGGCCCTGCTGAGGAAGGCGGAGCCCGCCGCGGAGGAAACGGAAAAGGCCGTTCTGGCCGGGAGCCTCAGCAAGGCCGGGATCGTCGCGGAGAGCGCCGCCGTCCATCTGGGCCGCAGCTTCTTCCAGACAGCCCTGGGCCGGGTGACCCTTGGCCTGATCGCCGCGCTGAGCGTCGCAGGCGGCGTTCTGGGTTACAGCTGGATCAAAAATCACCTGATGAGCCCCTTGGGCGACGTCCGGCCCACCGAGACCGTGGAGAGCGCAGAGGACCTGAGCACGGAACCGGAGAGCACCGAGCCCGACGACACCGAGACCCTGCCCCCGGACAGCAGCGAGGATCTGGTCACAGAACCCGTCACGACGGAGCCCACGGAACCGGAGACAACAGAACCTGCGGAATCGGAAACTGCGGCGCCCACGGACCCCGCACCGCAGCCCACTGACCCCACGAACCCCGGGACCGGTGCCCACAGCGGCCCTGACCACACCGATCCCACGAACCCCGGTGCCGGAGACCACAGCAACCCCACCGGTCCTACGGGGGAACCGACGCCTTCTTCCACGTCCTCCGGGCATTCGTCAGAAGACGAGCCGCGGGTTGTGAATTGCTACTGGGATTATGGAAATGGCAAGGATCTATACGATCAGCCGTGGGGAAGCTCCCAACGCATCAAGATCATAACGGTAAATGGCGCACAGCCGTATCTCTATACGGACAACGATAAGGCCGTTCAGCTTAAATCTCAAGGTCAGTTTTACGGCGGAGGCTTGGAGGAAGGTCAAAAGGGCTACTACTGGTCTGTGACATTCCTTGGCAGCGGCACAGCGCACATCTACTGCGAACTGAACTTCAAGGTCACCCATGTGCTGACGGTCACAAATCCGGAATACCCTGAAACGATCCTCGAAACCTATATTGACGATCATAATACGACAAACCAATTTAGTCTGAAGCTCGACCTGTGGGAACGTATCTCGATCCTGGTACAGGGCATGACAAAACCAACGGTGTATACGGACCATCCGGAGATCGTGCAGGCGGATTATCTCAGCGGGTTCTCCGGCAGTCAGACGAGCTGGATCCACAAAGGGTATCATTTGGATGTTCATCCCTTGAAGCCGGGGACCGCCCATATCTATATCGCGCTGAACGGCAAAGTGTATAAGACCTATACCGTGACGGTATTGAACGAGTATCAGCGGCCGCCGGAGACGGAGCCGACGGAACCGCCGACGGAACCGCCTACGGAGCCGCCCACGGAGCCGACGGAGCCGCCGGAAGAACCGACGGACGCTTCGGAATGAGCCGCCCGACGAGAAACGCAGGGCAATGAAAGGAATGACACAAGATGTATAAAAAACTGATTTCCGTTCTCCTCGCGGTGCTGATTTTGACAAGCCTGCTCGCGCTTCCCGCCGATGCGGCTTCCTATTCCAGCGCGTTCAACTGTCTGAAGGAATTTGCCATGCAGGGAACTTATGACAGTGGTGATAATACAGATTTCTATGTGAATGCAATCGCATTGGATGATTACGGAAACTACAAGATCGGCATAACATACTATGTCAGAGCGGAACCAAGCTGTAATTATTTCGAGCTCTTTACCGACGCTGAGTCAACGGCTCCGGTTATCTCGCTCTACTATTATCAGAAAAATGAGGACAGAAGCGAATGCTGGACGATGATCCGGTTTACACCGCAGCAGCGGGACAGCTGTACGGTCGCCCTGGATATCTCTCCCGGCAATGAGCTCCCCGGCTGTATGGCGACGGCGACGATCCACCCGTCCACTTATAAAACCTCTGCAAAGCTGAGCTTTGAGCGGTACGATGACTGGGGCGCGGGCTATATGCGGGAGACCTATCAGGAGTATATGCGGGCGTCCCTCGCGCTGCTGCTGGAATACGCGAGAAAAATCCTGGTGGAAAACGGCTCCGATTTACAGAGCCTGGGCTTTTCAAAGTTTGATCAACATACCGTTCACGCCATTGACTACAGTGACAGTGTGATCCTGCATCAGGAGCCCCGGTGCAACAGCAAAGGGATCATCGAGTACAGCTGCGCCATCTGCGGACAGCGGATTCTGGAATATCTGCCTATGACCCCCGGCGAACACAATTGGGACGATGGCATTTTGACGGATCCCCCAAGCTGTAAGACGGAGGGGAAAATCACCTACACCTGCGTCTGGTGCGGAGAAAAGAAATATGAGTATCTTCCGCCCGATCCGGACGCGCACGTTGTGTATGGCGGGACGGTTGAGCAGGAACCGACCTGTACGGAGGACGGCACGAAAACCGGAAGCTGTTTCTTCTGTATGCAAACAGTGACTGTTTCGGTCCCTGCTTTGGGTCATCTTTGGGATGAAGGCGAGGTGGCGCAGGAGCCGGGCTGCACAGAAGACGGCGTGTGGCAGTGTACCTGTGTCCGCTGCGGTGAGACCGAGGAGGAAGCAATCCCGAATCTCGGAGGCCACCTCTGGACATTTACCGAGCTTTTGACGGAAGCGGAGGAGGGTGGCCCCCACGCCTGCACCGGCCTCTACACCTGCTCGCGCTGTAGCGAGACCAAGGAAGACAAGCTCTGCGCCGGCATGGTCTTCAAGGACATGCCGCCCGAGGACTTCTGGTCCCACGATCCCATCGACTGGGCCTGGTACAACGGCATCACCGGCGGCACCGGCCCCGATACCTTCTCGCCCGACCTGACCGTCACCCGCTCCCAGGTCGTGACCTTCCTCTGGGCCGCGGCGAAGAAGCCAGCGCCCGAGACCGCGACGAGCCCCTTCACCGACGTGAAGGAGGGCGACTGGTTCCTGAGCCCGGTCCTCTGGGCCGTGGAGCACGGCGTGACGGGCGGCATTGGCAACAGCCAGTTCGGACCCAACGCGGTCTGCACCCGCGCGCAGATCGTCACCTTCCTCTGGGCGGCCGCCGGGAAGCCAACGCCTGAGACGACCGAGAGCCCCTTCACCGACGTCAAGGAAGGCGACTGGTATCGGAGCGCCGTGCTCTGGGCCGTGGAGAACGGCGTGACGGGCGGAGTCGGCAACAATCAATTCGGCCCCGACCTGGTCTGCACCCGCGCCCAGGCGGTGACCTTCCTCTATAAGGCAAGTCAGATTCCTGCCACCGAGGCGCCTGCCGAGCCCTGAGCGCTGAAACGCCCCGTGCGGTCCCGCCGCATGGGGCGTTTGCGGTCCCGCGGCGCGCCGTTTTACGGGGACTTGCATAATTCCAAAAAATGGTGTATAATATCCCCCAAGGAGGGATATTCCATGAAAAAACGACTGCTTGCGGCGGCGCTGGCGCTGCTCTGCCTGCTCTCACTGCTGCCCGCGGCCTCGGCCACGGCCACGGCCCCCTGCCTGATCCTGGACAGCAAGACCGTCCTGATCGGGGACTCCAATACCGTCGGCCTCAAACGGAACAACACGGACATCCGTGCCGCCCGAATCTTTGCGAGGGTCAACGGCAGGATCGAAGAATGCGTCAAGGATTACCCCAGCTGGATCGTGGACGGCTACAGCCAGAGCATGTACCAACTGATCACCGGTCTGAGCAAAAGCAGCTTTCATACCGTCGTGATCAATATGGGCACCAATAACTGCGGCTCCAGCGTAAGCACCTTCAAGAACAAATACCGGGAGCTTCTGAATCTTCTGCTGACCAAGAATCCCGCGGCGGTGATCTACGTCTGCAAGATCCTCCCCATCAATCCGAACAATTATACCGGCAGCTATCCAGGCGCCTTTACGCTGGAGAACGTCAACAAAATCAACGCCGCCGTGGCGCAGCTTCAGGCGGAGTTTGCCGGCAGCGGCCGCGACGTGCGCCTGCTGGACCTGCATACCCCCATGGCGGACAGCGCCGGGCGGCTGAAGGCGGAGTACGACTCCGGCGGCGGCATCCACCTGAGCGCTAAGGGCTACAAGTACATGAACACGCTGATCCAGACGGCGCTGGCCAAGGGGAATCCCAACGGAAATCACCAGTGGGGCAGCCCCACCAGCTACACGGCCCCCACCTGCACCGAGGCCGGCTGGGCGGAATACCGCTGCAGCGTCTGCGGCGCGCAAAAGGGCGTGGTCCTGCCCGCCGGCGGCGCCCACCAATGGGACGGCGGCACGGTCCTCTCTGTCCAGAGCTGCGAGACCCCCGGCCAGGTCCGCTACGTCTGTACCCGCTGCGGCACGACCCGGACCGATACGACGCCCGCCCTGGGCCACGCCTGGGTCGTGACGGAGCGCCTGGTGGAGCCCGGCACGGACGGCGCGCATTCGGGCCAGGCCCGCTATACCTGTACCCGCTGCGGCAAGACCAAGACGTCGCGGCTATGCGCCGCGGAGGTGTTCATTGATATGCCGCCTGAGGGCGACTGGTCCCACGATCCTCTGGACTGGGCCTGGATCAAAGGCGTCACCGGCGGCACCGGACCGAACACGATCTCGCCGGAGCAGACGGTCACCCGCGCCCAGGCCGTCACCTTCCTTTGGGCGCTGGCCGGCCGTCCGGCCCCGGCCGGGACGGAATCCCCGTTCAGCGACGTCTCCGCAGGCGTCTACTACTACAGCCCGGTCCTCTGGGCTGTGGAGCAGGGGATCACCGGCGGCACCGGCGACGGGAAATTCAGCCCCGACGCCCCCTGCAGCCGTGCCCAGATCGTCACCTTCCTCTGGGCCGCCGCGGACAAACCGGAGCCCGCGCTGACGCAGAACCCCTTTACGGACGTCCGGGAGAGCGATTTCTACTATCAGGCCGTGCTCTGGGCCGTGGAGAACGGCGTCACCGGCGGCGTGGGCGGCGGCAAATTCGCCCCCGACCAGAGCTGCACCCGCGCCCAGGCCGTGACCTTCCTCTACAAGGCCAGCCAAATCGCGGAGTAATCACAAAAACGCGGAAAGGGCGCGTTGCAAAACGAAAGAATTGCAGCGCGCCCTCTTTCTATGCGGTTTGGTGTCGTCATGGCAGCAAAAAGCGCCCGGACTGTGGAAAACCTCACGGTTCAGGCGCACCTAAATTGGCGTTGTCTTGTTTTCGC
>JAFWTG010000031.1 GCA_017519005.1 Oscillospiraceae bacterium
CGGGTCTACGCCGAGAAGAAGAACTGCCTGGTGGCGGTCTCCGAGGGCGTCCACTACGCTGACGGCTCCTTCGTCTCCGAGGCCAAGGCCTCCGGCACCGACGGCTTCGGCCACGCCCAGCTGGGCGGCCTGGCTGCCCGTCTGGCCTCCGTGGTGAAGGCCGCCACCGGCGCCAAGGTCCGCGGCATCGAGCTGAGCCTGCTGCAGCGCTGCGCCTCCCACTGCGCCTCCGGCACCGACATCGAGGAGAGCTTCAACTCCGGCAAAATCGCCGTGGAGCAGGCCGTGGCCGGCGTCACCGGCAAGATGGTGGGCTTCAAGTGCGACCGCAAGGGCGGCTACAAGTGCGAGTACGTGCTCTTCAACCTGACCGACGTGGCCAACACCGAGAAGAAGGTTCCTCTGGAGTGGATCACCCCGGAGCACAACGGCGTCACCCGCGACTTCGTCGATTACTGCCTGCCCCTGATCCAGGGCGAGACCCGTCAGGGCAAGGAGGACGGTCTGCCCGCCTTCGTGAACCTGAAGAAGGTCTTTGCGGAATAATCCGCCAATAAACAGGGAGAGCCCGGCGCCGTGCCGGGCTCTCCCCGTTTCGTTTATTCCGTCCAGACCGCGATGCGCTCCGGCCTGCGGTCAAAGCGCAGGCCCAGCAGGGTCTCCAGGGCGGTCTGGGTCAGGTAGCGCTCCTCGGAGATCGAGGAGGGGACCAGCCAGGTGAGCTCGCAGTGCGCCGTCCCCGCCGGGTCCGTCCAGCGCAGGGCCGCGTTCTGATAGCGGCTGGGGCCGTCGTTGGGTCCCAGCTCATAGCGGACCCCCTTCCAGGTAAAGCGGAAGCAGTCCGCCGCCGGGCGCTCCCAGTCCGTGCCGAGGGCGTCCAGCAGGGCGGAGAGCGGATAGAGCACCGTGGTGCCGCCCGGGAAGGCGGAGGCCTCCAGCTCCCGACCGTTGACGTACACGGCGGGGATCGTGTGGCCCAGCGCCCGGAAGCGGGTCGTCCCGTCCAGCCCGTAGTGCTTCCGATAATAGGAGAAGAGCCGGTGGTCCGGGATGAAGATGCTCTCGTAGCTGTAGTTGAGATCGTAGTCCAGCCGGAGCTCCATCTCGCCGCTCCGGGCCGCCAGGGCCGCCTGCGCCTCGTTTTGCCGATCCACGCGGTAGTTGTGCAGCCGGGCCGGCAGGCCGGGCAGGACGACGGCCAGCGCGGCGGCCGTCAGCAGCAGGACCGGAACGGCCCGGAGGACAGGGCGCGGCTTCGCCTTTTCCGCGCAGGCCGCCAGGGCCAGCAGCACGAAGACCCCGAAGCCGGCCAGGGTCCGGTAATGGGTGCTGTCGGTGGAGAGCATGATGAGCAGGCTCAGGGGGGCGGCCAGCAGCAGCAGCGCCAGCCCGTCCTCCCTTCGCAGCGCGAAGAGCAGGGCCTCCGCCAGCAGGACCGCCAGCAGCGCGGGGCAGACAATCCGCCCGGCGGCCCCCTCCGGCAGCAGGAGCAGCAGGCCGGGCAGGACGGCGCCGGCTCCGCAGAGGCAGAGCAGCGGCAGCTTCCCGCGCCGGAAGCCAGCCAGCGCCAGCCCCGCCTGGAGCAGAACCAGCAGCAGAAGCAGGCGGCCGCTGCTGCGGAACAGGCCTCCGAGGCTGACCAGCCGGGCGGACAGGGCCTGCAGGCTCAGATGAAGCTCGCCGTCCGCCCGCGCCGCAGTGGCGGGGGAGAGAAAGACCAGAGCCAGGCCGCCCGCCGCCGACAGGAGGGAGAGCAGACTCAGCCAGCCGCGCCGCTCCCGCCGGAGCAGGGCCCAGAGCAGCTCCCAGCCGAAGAGAACGCAGCTCAGCAGACCGAAGAGCTCCGTGGTCGCCCCGCTGAGCAGGGCCGCGGCAGCCGCGGCCGAAACGCCCAGCGGACGCAGGCGCGCCGCCTCCCGCTGCCGCCGCAGCAGGAGCAGGGCTGCCAGCAGCAGCGGGATCGGAAACACGTAGTTATAGAAGGCCGCGGTCCAGAGCACGCCCTGCTGCATCACCCTATCCGGAAGCAGCAGCAGACCGGCGAGGAAGACGGCGGCCCCGGTCAGGGGCAGCTTCTCCGTCCGGCACAGACGCAGCCCGGCCAGGCAGGCGGCCCAGAGAACGGCCAGCCCCAGCAGACCGACGGCCGGGTGGCCGAAATGGAGGGCCGCGCAGGCGAAGCTGTGGATCAGCAGCCGTCCGTTCATGGCGGCGTAGTGCCATTTCATATCCGCCAGGAAGCCGGAGAGGCCCCGGTCCAGAAAGGTCAGATAGAGATAGTCGTCGCTGCTGTAGATCTGCAGAAAGAGCAGCAGGAACAGGGCGGCGGAGCAGAGCGCCGCGGCGGCCAGGCTCAGAGCGGGCAGCAGCCGCGCTCCGGGGCGGAGACTGCGATCCATAGAAACACCTCTCAGTCGGGATCAGATCACGCTCCGATTATAGCACGCGGCGGGAGCGATGTCAAATCGCGGGGAGCGGCTATTCGACACAAAAAAAGATAAAAAAGGACTTGACAAAGCCGGGAGGGACGGCTATAATAGCAGGGCGAAAACAAAGAAGGCTGCCTGCGCCGCCTCACCTCCCGCCAAAGGCAAAGAGGTCAACACAGTACTTCCCGGGGCGACCGGGTGTTTGTGCGGGTGCAGTCGGCATCCGCATTTGTTGTATTTATTGGAGGTGTTTTCCATAGCAGCGAAAATGACGCATCAGCTCAACGAGGAAATTCAGGACAAGGAGCTCCGCGTGATCGGACCCGACGGCGCACAGCTTGGGATCATGTCCAGCGAGGCCGCCCTGGATCTGGCAGCCGAGCAGGATCTGGATCTGGTGAAGATTTCTCCCACGGCCAATCCCCCCGTCTGCAAGATCATGGACTACGGCAAGTTCCGCTTCGACGCCATGAAGAAGGAAAAGGAAAACCGTAAGAACCAGCGCGTGGTGGAGATCAAGGAGATCCGCATGTCTCCCGGCATCGACACCAACGATCTCAACACGAAAATGAAGAGCGCCTGCAAGTTCCTGAAGGAGGGCAACCGGGTCAAGGTCTCCGTCCGCTTCCGCGGCCGCGAGATGGCCCACACCAATATCGGTGAAGAGCTGCTCGTCCAGTTCGCGGAGGGCTGCTCTGAGGTCGCCAATATGGAGAAGAACCCCAAGCTGGAAGGCCGGTTCATGTTCATGTTCCTCTCCCCGAAGGCTGAGAACAAGAAGTAGGGACGGCACACCGCCGTCCGCGCGGACAATTCACAAGTTCGTCAACGAATACGTAAAAGGAGAATCAACTATGCCGAAACTGAAGACCCACAGCGGTGCCAAGAAGAGATTCAACCTCACCAAGACCGGTAAGGTCAAGCGGGCACACGCCTTCAAGAGCCATATCCTCACCAAGAAGGACACGAAGCGTACCCGTCGTCTGCGCACGACTACCTACGCCGACGTCACCAACCAGGAAGCCATCAAAAAGATGATTCCTTACAAGTAAGAGATAGGAGGATATACAAATGGCACGTGTTAAAGGCGCAATGATGACGCGCAAGAGAAGAAATAAGGTTCTGCGGCTTGCCAAGTCCTACTGGGGCTCCAAGTCCACCCACTTCAAGATGGCCAAGCAGGCTGTCAAGAAGTCCCAGACCTATGCATACGTCGGCCGCAAGCTGAAGAAGCGCGACTTCCGCCGTCTGTGGATCACCCGTATCTCCGCGGCTGTCAAGCCCTACGGCATGAACTACAGCTGGTTCATGTACGGCCTGAAGCAGGCCGGCATGGAGATGAACCGCAAGGCTCTGTCCGAGCTGGCCATCGCCGACCCCAAGGCCTTCGAGACCCTGGTGGAGACCGCCAAGAAGGCCGCCAACGACGCCAAGAAGGCGCAGTAAGCGCTTCCCCGCGTTCAAACCGCCTCCCCCGCAGTCCGGGGGTGGCGGTTTTTGTCGTTTTTCGGCTTGACGAATCTCGGATTCAATGATAAGATGCAAATAGAGAAATAAAAAAGGAGGTATCTGTATGAAGCACCTGAAAAAACTGCTTGCGCTGGGGCTTGTCCTGTGCCTGATCCTGGCGCTGGCGGCCTGCGCGAAGAACGACACCCCCACAACCACCACCGCGGCGCCGGAGACCACGGCTGCCGCGCCCGCCACCACCACCGCGGCGCCGGAGACCACGGCCGCCCCCGGCTATGAGCTGGAGGAGATCAGCGTGCTGGACGACGACCGGATCGCCATCAAAATCACCGGCATGGAAAACGACGAGATCTGGGGTCCCGTTCTGAAGGTGGAGATGGAGAACAAGACCGACAAAAAGCTCGAATTCACGGTGAACGAGGCCTCTGTCAACGGGGTGAGCTACTTCTCCTACTTTGACAGCGAGCTGCCTGCCGGCAAGAAGGCCAACGACAAGATCTCCTTCTCCGACGAGGAGCTGAACGAGACCCTGGGCGAGTTCACCGACATCTGGCTTCGGTTCCGGGTCCGGGAAGCGGGCAACTGGGACGCCGACGACCTGGCGCAGGAGGAGGTCCACGTCTATCCCCTGGGGCAGGAAGCCGCCAGCCGCTACGTCTACACCCCCGACGGGGACGACAAGGTCCTGGTGGACAACGAGGACTGCACCGTGATCCTCACCGGCGGCAAGACCGGGGATTTCTGGGCCTATGCCATGGGCATCTTCCTGGAGAACAAGACGGACCGGACGCTGAGCTTCACCGCCGACGACGTAAGCCTCAACGGCTACGTCTGCGACCCCTATTGGTCCGTTCGCGTCCAGCCCCACGGCATGAGCATCAGCGATATGGCTTGGTCTGAGGACGAGCTCGAGGAAAACGGCATCAAGACCGTCGAGGAGCTGGAGTACGTCTTCCGGGTCTACGAAAGCGAGGGCTGGCTGGAGGGCGACCTGCTGAAGGCCAACGTGAATCTGAATCTGACCAACGGGGACCTCCAGGTGGCCTTCGTTGAGGATGAACCGGACCCGGAGCCCGACCCCACGAACCCCGGCCGGACCGACTGGCCCGACATCCCGGAGGACACCGACATCAGCCCCTTGGTGGGCAGCTGGATCTACCGGATGAACTTCAAGGACGCCATGGCGGCCTCCGGACAGCTGGAGGATATGGAAGAGTCCATGGGCGAGGAATTCGTCGCGATTCTGGAGGATCTGGAGCTGGCGCTGACCCTGGATCTGAATGAGGACGCGAGCTTCGTGATGGGCTTCGACCGGGATTCCGCCCTGACCGCCGTCAAGGGCATGGTGCAGGGACTGGCCCAGGCGCTGCCCGCCATGATGGCCGAGACCTACGGCATGACCATGGAGGAGTTCAACGAGCTGCTGGAGAAGCAGGGCGTCACTATGGAGGATCTGCTGGCGCAAATGATGGAATCCATGGATCCGGAGGACATGATCGAGGATTTGGAGGAAGCCAGCGTCTCGGGTACATTCGCCTATGAGGACGGCAAGCTGTACCTTGCCAGCGACGAGGACGACGTCAGCATCCTGAACGTGGAGTTGGATGAGGACGAGCTGCGAATCGTCGGCGTGGAGGGAGACGACGTGGACGCCCTCGAAGGCATGGAAGCCCTCTGCCCCATGGTGTTCACCAGAAACTGAGCAAATATGAAAAACGCCCCTTCCCGGTCCGGGAAGGGGCGCTCCTTTTTCAGTAGGGCAGCAGCGGGGCGGTGCCGTCGTCGGCGGCCTCCTCGATGGCGCGGATCTCGGCGTCGTAGGCGTAGCTTTCATTGACGCGGATGGTCAGGATGTCGCCCAGCTTCGCGCCCAGCACCGCCTTGCCCAGGGGACTCTCCAGGGAGATGCGGCCCTCGCTGGGGTTGGTGCGGACGGTGGAGACCACCTGGATCACCATCTCCTCCTCGTCCTCGGGCAGCCAGAGCGTCACCCGGTCATAGAGCTTCACGCCGCCGGGGCGGCCCTTGTCCTCGTCGATGATTTTGGCGGTTTTGATCATGTTTTCCAGATAGCGCACCCGGGAGTCGTTCTTCCGCTGGGCGTCCTTGGCCGCCTTGTATTCGTAGTTCTCGCTGAGGTCTCCGAAGGCCCGGGTCCGCTTGACCTCCTCCATAATGGCGGGGCGGATGTTCATCCTGCGGTCCTCCAGCTCCTTTTCCATCAGCGCGATGTCCTGCCTGGTCAGCTTGTCATGCATGTACGGGTTCTCCTGTTCTTGCGTAGCGTTTGGTCATTTCCAGAATTTCGGCGGCCAGCTCTTCGCCGGGCAGCTCCGTCAGCCGCCAGCTCCAGTTGGCAGTGCTCAGCGCGCCGGGGGCGTTCATCCGGGCCTCGGCGCCCAGCTCCAGCCAGTCCTGCATCTGGGCCACGAAGATCCGGGACACGGAGCTCATGCCGGCCCGCATAAAGCCGCGGATGTAGCCCTCCTCCTTCGTCAGCGCCAGGTATTTGACCGCCTTGGCCACGGTCTCCTCAGACTCCTCCGCCAGCCACTGGGCCAGCGTGTAGTTGTCGTGGGTGCCGATGTAGCAGACGGAATTCTGCGTGTGGTTGTGGGGCAGATAGTCGCCGTTTTCGCCGTAGAAGGCGAACTCCAGCACCTTCATGCCGGGGAAGCCGGAGTCCTTCAGCAGCTGCTCCACCTCGGGGGTCTGGTAGCCCAGGTCCTCGGCGATGAAGTCCACCTCGGGCACGCCCTCCCGCAGAGCCTTCACCAGCTTCATGCCGGGGCCCTTGACCCATTTGCCGTTGCGGGCGGTCTCCTCGCCGAAGGGGACGGCCCAGTAGCTCTCCAGGCCGCGGAAGTGGTCGATGCGGATCAGGTCAAAGAAGCGGGCGGAGGCCCGGACGCGCTCCTTCCACCAGGCAAAGTCCGTGGCCTCGTGCCTGGCCCAGTCGTAGAGGGGGTTGCCCCAGAGCTGGCCGTCCTCGGAGAAGCCGTCGGGCGGGCAGCCGGCCACGCCCGTGGGGGCGCAGGACTCGTCCAGCTGGAAGAGCTGGGGGTTCAGCCACACGTCGCAGGAGTCCAGGGTCACGTAGATGGGAATGTCGCCGATCAGACGGATGCCCTGCGCCTTCGCGTGGGCGGACAGCCTGCTCCACTGCTCGTCGAAGAGATACTGGGTAAAGGCGAAGCAGGAGATATCCTCCTTCAGCTCCTCCCGGTAACGCGCCAAGGCGTCGGGGTCCCGGCGGGCGGCCTTCTCGGGCCACTGGTTCCAGGGCAGGCCGCCGAACTTCCGCTTCAGGGCCATGAAGAGGGCGTAGTCCTCCACCCAGGGGTTGGCGGCGCGGAAGGCGGCGAATTCAGCCTTCCGAAGCGAGCGGCCGCGGCTGTAGGCCCGCTCCAGCAGGGGCAGGCGGTAATAGTAGAGGGCGCCGTAATCCACCCGGCCGGGCTTTCCCCAGAAGCAGTTTTCAAGGTCCTCGGGCTTCAGAATGCCCTCCTTCAGCAGGGTGTCGAGATCCACGAAATAGGGGTTGCCGGCGTAGACGGAGCAGCTCTGATAGGGGCTGTCGCCGTAGCTGGTGGGGCCGATGGGCAGGACCTGCCAGTAGGTCTGGCCCGCAGCCTTCAGGAAGTCGATAAACCGGAAGGCCTCCTCGCCC
The DNA here is from genome assembly GCA_017519005.1 of Oscillospiraceae bacterium. Classification (GTDB taxonomy): domain Bacteria; phylum Bacillota; class Clostridia; order Oscillospirales; family Oscillospiraceae; genus JAFRPC01. The sequence goes on from JAFWTG010000031.1 coordinate 7,570, forward strand.
AGCGTGCCGATGCCGTACTTGGTGGGCAGGGAGGAAATGTGCAGGAGAATGCCGCTTTCTCGTTTCATGTTCCTTCACCTCATTATGATAAGTATGCAGGCGTCTGATATTATTATAGCAACTTGAGAGGGAATTGGCAAGAGCTATTCAAAAAAATCGGGATTTGTCGATTAGGCAATAGGGATCAGGCAATAGGCAATAGGAGTGCGAAGGATGCGTCGCAGCTCCGTCGTTCTCCTATTGCCTATTCAACTATTGCCTATTGCCTCAACCCAACAAATCCGAATTCGCGAATAAAACACTTGACAGACGCGCCCGAGCGTGATATACTGGCGTGCGAAAAGTCTGAAGGCGGGAGTGAGAGGCCCAAGGACCGCTCATAACGCTGACACGTACCCGTCCGACGACAGGGTACGTTTTTTTCTTTTTGCTCCGAAACGCAGCCCTTGGCGGGGACGCGCCGAAGCCGCGGCCCGTCCCGCACGCCCCATCTCTGAAAGAAAAGAAAGAGAGGAACTCAAAACATGAAGCTCATTTACGGCATCAAAGACAAGCCCAAGTTCTCCCAGCGCATCCTGTTCGCCTTCCAGCAGGTCCTGGCGATCATGGCTGCCACCCTGGCCGTTCCCGCCGTCGTCAACGGCGCGGTTGGCTCCCAGATGGACCCCGCCGCCGCTCTCTTCGGCGCCGGCGTCGGCACCATCGTCTATCTGCTCTTCACCCGCTCCAAGAGCCCCGTCTTCCTGGGCTCCTCCTTCGCCTTCATCGGCTCCATGTGCTCCGCCTTCGCGGGCGCCGCTTCCATGGCCCTGGGCTATCTGGGCCTGATCCTCGGCGCGGTGCTGGCGGGCCTGGTGTACGTGATCCTGGCGATCTTTGCCAAGACCCTGGGCACCGACTGGCTCAACAAGCTGATGCCCCCCGTGGTCATCGGCCCCACCGTGGCCATCATCGGTCTGTCCCTGGCGCCCAACGCCATCGCGGACCTGCTCAAGAGCTCCGTCACCACCGAGTCCATGGAATACGTCATCGAGCTCAAGAACGGCATCCCCACCATCGTGGAGCAGGTGGTGGAGAACCCCGTCGGCTCCGTCTACGTCTGCCTGGCCTGCGGCCTCGTCACGCTGCTGACCACGGTGCTCTTCGCCACCTTCGGCAAGAAGACCTCCCGGCTGATCCCCTTCATCCTGGGCATCCTGGCCGGCTACGTCTGCGCCTGCGTCTTCTATCTCATCGGCGACCTTGCCGGCGTCGACAAGCTGAAGATCATCAGCTTCCAGCCCTTTATCGACTGCTTCTCCAACGTCACGCTGAAATCCTTTATCAAGTACGACCCCAGCGAGTGGGGCTTCACCTTCCTGAAGGCCAAGGGCGCCTTCTCCGAGCTGAGCCTTTCCTACTTCGTGACCCTGTTCACCGCCTACGTCCCCGTGGCCTTCGTGGTCTTCGCCGAGCACATTGCCGACCATAAGAACCTCTCCTCCATCGTGGAGCGGGATCTGCTCAAGGAGCCCGGCCTGCACCGGACCCTGCTGGGCGACGGCATCGGCTCCATGGCCGGCGCGGTCTTCGGCGGCTGCCCCAACACCACCTACGGCGAGTCCATCGGCTGCGTGGCCATCACCGGCAACGCCTCCATCATCACCATCTGGTACGCGGCGGTGCTCTGCATCCTGATCTCCTTCCTGTCCAC
>JAFWTG010000032.1 GCA_017519005.1 Oscillospiraceae bacterium
AAAAGCCCGTGTTTCCGGCGTCATTCCCGTTTTTCAAATGGAACATTTGAAAAACACCTTCATTTTCCATTTTCAACTTTCCATTTTCCATTCGTCCTGCATCCGGAGTAACAGGATGCAGACGGTTCTTTGACAGCCAAACTGAAGGCCCGTAAGCGTTTCCGCTTACGGGCCTTGCAGTGTGTCAAAAAAGTTGAAAATTGAAAATGGAAAATTGAAAATGACGGTATCGTTCAAATTGCGATTTGAACGATGAGAACAAAACGGAGACATACAGATTGCCTCTTCGCCGTAATGAATCTCTGATCGATTGGAAAACGGCTGGTTTTCGAGCTTTTTTTCCGTTTTGCAGATAGCAATCTGCAAAACACCACCATTTTCAATTCTCAACTTTCAATTTTCAATTCATCCCGCATCCGGGTCGTTTGGATGGAGACAGTTCTTTGACAGTCTGGCTTGCTCTTACAGCGCCTCCGCCAGCTCGTAGATCAGCCGCTCCGTCTTTTCCCAGCCCAGGCAGGGGTCGGTGATGGACCGGCCCCAGACGCCGCCGCCGGGGGGCTGGCAGCCGTCTTCCAGATAGCTCTCCACCAGAAAGCCCTTCACCAGCCGGCCCAGCTCCGGGTCCCGGCGGCAGCTGGCCAGCACGTCCCGGAGGATGTCCGGCTGCCGGAAGGGGTCCCGGCCGGAGTTTTCGTGGTTGGCGTCCACGATGACCGCGGGATTCTGCGCGCCGGAGGCCAGGTAGCGGTCCGCCAGGCTGCGCAGCGCCTCATAGCCGTAGTTGGGCAGGCTCCGCCCGTCCTCGGTCCTCCGGCCCCGGATTACCGCGTGGGCCAGGGGATTGCCCTTGGAGTGGACGGCCCAGCCCCGGTAGATGAAGCTGTGGCCGGCCTGGGCCGCGTGGATGGCGTGGAGCATGACGCTCAGGTCTCCGGAGGTGGGGTTCTTCATGCCCACGGGGATGCCCAGACCCGAGGCCGTCAGCCGGTGCTGCTGGTCCTCCACGGAGCGGGCGCCCACGGTGACATAGGCCAGCAGATCGTCCAGATAGCGGTGGTTCTCCGGGTAGAGCAGCTCGTCGGCGCAGGTGAAGCCCGTCTCCCGCAGGGCCCGCAGGTGCAGGGAGCGCACCGCGATGATCCCCTTGAAGGGGTCCGGCCGCCCGGCCGCGTCGGGCTGGTGGACCAGGCCCATGTAGCCCTCGCCGTTGGTCCGGGGCTTGTTGGAGAAGACCCGCGGCACGATGAAGAGCTTGTCCTGCACCCGCTCCGCCACGGGCCGCAGCCGGGTCAGGTACTCCATCACGCTGTCGGCGTTGTCCGCCGAGCAGGGGCCGACGATCAGCAGGCGGCGGCTGTCCCGGCCCTCGAAGAGCGCCCGCAGCGCCGCCGCCCGGGCCTCCACCAGGGGCTCCAGCTCCGGCGTCACCGGGTAGAGCTGCTTGGTCTCCATCGGAATGGTCAGCTTGCGTTCAAATTCCAGATCCATCTTCATGGGCTTCATCCTCTGCGCGTTCGATCAGGATTCCAAGGCTCTGCAGCACGTCGTAGAAGGCGGGCCAGCTCTTGGCGACGGCCTCGGCGTTTCGCAGCTCGCCGCCCACCAGGCTCAGCAGCACCGTCAGGGCCATGGCGATCCGGTGGTCGTTGTGGCTGTCCAGGGGCTCGGTGGGAGTCCGCAGGGTCCCGTCCTCCACCCAGATCCGGTTTTCGTCGGCCACGGCCTGAATGCCCAGCTTCGCCAGCTCCTGCGCCATCACCACGCCCCGGTCGGACTCCTTGTAGCGCAGCCGGCCCGTGCCCTCCAGCACGGCGCCCCGCCAGGCGGCGGCCAGAGCCATGAGAATCGGGGCCAGGTCCGGGCAGTCGGAGAGCTCCAGCACCGGCTTCTTCTTCCGCAGGGCGTCGGCCAGCTCCGTGAAGCGCTTGTCTCCCTGGGGGCTGAGGCGGTCCAGTCCCCGGATGCGGATCTGTCCGCCCAGGCGGTTCAGGGCCTCCAGGAAGGCCGCGTTGGACCAGTCGCCCTCCACCGTAACAGGGTGGGGGCGATATTTTTGCTTGGCGGGGATGTGATAGCGGCCCCCGCCCACGTCCATGATCCGGATGCCGAAGTTCCGCAGCACCGCCAGGCTCATGTTGACGTAGGACCCGCTCTCCACCGGGGGCAGCAGTGTGACCCGGCTGGGCTCCGGCAGGAGGGGCAGGGCGAAGAAGAGGCCGGTGGCGAACTGGCTGCTGACGTCGCCCTGAAGCTCCAGCTCCTGATCGGGCTTCAGCGGCCCCCGGACCGTCAGACGGTCCTTCTGCCGGTCATAGAAGAGCCGCTGTCTGGCGCAGATCGCCTCGTAGGGCTCCAGGGGCCGCTCCAGCAGCCGCTCCGAGCCCGTGAAAACCACGGTCCGTCCCGAGAGCAGGGCCAGGGGCAGCAGAAAGCGCAGGCTGCTGCCGGACTCCCGGCAGGGGAGAAGGGCTCCCTCCTCCACGGCGAAGGGGTCCAGCCCGCCGATGACGACGCTGCGCGCCTCCCGCTCGATGGACGCGCCCAGGGCCCGCAGGCAGTCCAGGGTGGCCAGAACGTCCTCGGACCACTCCAGATTGTCCACCCGCCGGGCCTCCCGGCAGAGGGCCGCCGCAATCAGCTGCCGGTGGGCCATGCTCTTGGAGGGCGGCGCGGTCACGGTGCCCTGCGCCTGGGAGGGCTTGACGATCAGATTCATAGGGTAACCTCCCTTCGGAGTTGAAAATTGAAAATGGAAAATGGAAAGTTATCGGAGTTTTTCAAATTGTAATTTGAAAAACACATTCATTTTCAATTTTCAATTTTCCATTTTCAATTTCAAAAGGTCCATCGCGTCTAAATATCCCTCCAGCCCGCGCCCCTTGACGCAGGCGATGCAGGCCGGGCGGACGTAGCTGATCCGGCGGAAGGGCTCCCGGGTATCCGGGTCGGAGACGTGGAGCTCCACCGTGGGCACGCCCGCGGCCAGCACCGCGTCCAGCAGCGCGATCGACGTGTGGGTGTAGGCCGCCGGGTTCAGCACGATCCCGTCGAACTTCCCCCGGGCCTCCTGAATCCAGTCCACCAGCACCCCCTCGTGGTTGCTCTGGCGGACCTCCGCTTCCACACCAATGGCGGCGGCGTGGGCCTCAATGAGTTTACATAAATCGGAATACGTCCGATTTCCGTAAATCTCCGGCTCCCGGAGCCCCAGGAGATTGAGGTTTGGGCCGTTCAAAATCAAAAGCTTCATCACAGGGTCCTCCTTGTGGGTGCGCCGGCGCGGAAGGCTACTTTCCGGGCTTCATGTAGGCCGCGGCGGTGTTTGCCATCAGCTTTTTGGTGCCGGTTTCGTCAAAGGCAATTTCAAGCAGGGCGTCGTTTCCCATTTTCCGGACGCTCAGCACCATGCCACGGCCGAAGGCGCTGTGGCGCACCGTGTCTCCGGGGTGGTATTCGGGCGCCGGGGCCTTGGGCTTGGCGGCAGCGGCGGGGAAGCCGCCGCCGGCATAGCGCGGTCCGCCGCTGCGGCCTGCGTACCCGCTCTGCTGCCTGCCGCCCGCGGGCAGGTCCCCGGCAAAGGGCAGGTCGTCGTAGAGCAGCCGATCCTCCCGGGGCTCGGGCCGGGGCTTCGGCAGGGGACGGGCCAGGGCGCTGTCCGGGATGTCCCGGATAAAGCGGGAAAGGCGGTTCACCGTGGTCCGGCCATAGAGCATCCGCTGGCGGGCGTGGGTGACGGTGAGGCTCTTCTGCGCCCGGGTAATGGCCACGTAGCAGAGCCGCCGCTCCTCCTCCAGCTCGGCGTTCTCCCCGATACTGCGGAGGCTGGGGAAGAGTCCGTCCTCGGCCCCCACCAGGAAGACGTGGGGGAATTCCAGGCCCTTGGCCGTGTGGATGGTCATCATCACCACGGCGTCGGCCTCGGCGTCGTACTGCTCGATATCCGTGTAGAGGGCGATCTCCTCCAGGAAGCCGTGGAGGGAGGCGTCCTCCGGGTGGTTTTCCAGATAGCCCACCAGGGAGGAGCGGAGCTCGCGGACGTTCTCCAGCCGGGTCCGGCTCTCCACGTCCCCCCGGCTCTCCAGCATGCCTGCGTAGCCGGTTTTCTCCACCAGCGCGTCGTAGAACTCCGGCAGAGGCAGCATATCCAGAAGCCTGGCGCAGTCTTCGATCAGGGCCGAGAAGCCTGCCAGCTTCGCCGCGCTCTTCTCCAGGGCGGGGTAATGGTAGGCGTCGGCCATCACCAGGTACATGGGCAGGCCCTGGTTCTCCGCCAGCTTTCGGACGTTTTCCAGGGTCTTGGCGCCGATGCCCCGGGCCGGGACGTTGACGATGCGGTTCAGCCGCAGGTCGTCTGCCCGGTTGTTGATCAGCTGCAGGTAGGCCAGCATGTCCTTGACCTCGGCGCGGTCAAAGAAGCGGGTGCCGCCGATGATGCGGTAGGGAATGGCGTTGAACTTGAAGGAGCGCTCCAGAGCGTTGGACTGGGCGTTGGTCCGGTAGAGAATGGCGAAATCCCTGTATTTGGCCGGGGGCGCCAGGGCGAAGATCCGCCCCGCCACGTAGTTGGCCTCGGCGGACTCGTCCGCCAGCTCCTTGACGGTGATGCCGGTCCCGGCCTCGTTCTCGGTCCAGAGCTTCTTGCCCTTGCGGCCCTTGTTGTGGGAGATGACGGCGTTGGCGGCCTCCAGAATGGCCCGGGTGGAGCGGTAGTTCTGCTCCAGGCGGATCAGCCGGGCTCCGGGGAAGCGCTCCTCGAAGCTGAGAATGTTCTCGATGGTGGCGCCCCGGAACTTGTAGATGCTCTGGTCGTCGTCGCCCACCACGCAGATGTTCTCCCGGCCCCCCGCCAGCAGGGCGGAGAGCAGATACTGCAGGTGGTTGGTGTCCTGATACTCGTCCACCAGCACGTAGCGGAAGCGGTTCTGCCAGTGGACCCGGACCTCCTCGAAGTCCTGCAGCAGCTGCACCGTCAGCAGAATGATGTCGTCGAAGTCCAGGGCGTTGGCCTCCCGGAGCCGCCGCTGATACTCGGCGTAGCAGCCGGCGATCAGCTCCAGGCGTCCGTCGCCGCCCTGGGCGGCGGCGGCAAAGGCCTCGGGCAGCTGCATGGCGTCCTTGGCCCGGCTGACGTGGTTCAGAATCAAGCGGGCGGGCAGCTCCTTTTCATCCACGTGCCGGTCCTTCATCACGTCCTTCATGACCCGCTCGCTGTCCGCCGTGTCGTAGATGGTGAACTGCCGGTCGTAGCCCAGGCGGTCGATCTCCCGCCGCAGGATGCGGCAGCAGGCGGCGTGGAAGGTCATGGCCCAGATCTCCTGAGCCTCCGGCCCCAGCATGTCCGCCAGCCGGTCCTTGAGCTGGTTGGCGGCCTTGTTGGTGAAGGTGATGGCGATGATCCGCCAGGGCTCCACGGGGCGCAGGGCGCAGAGGGCCGCCGTGTCGGCGTCCATGCGCTCCGGACGGGCCGCGGCGGCCTCCAGGGCCGCCAGCTCGGCCTCCCCGAAGCCCGCCGGGAGCTCGTCGGAGTCCGAGGCGCAGCCGAAGCGGATCAGGTTGGCAATCCGGTGGATCAGCACCGTGGTCTTGCCGCTGCCTGCGCCGGCCAGCAGGAGCAGGGGGCCCTCCGTGGTCAGCACGGCCTGGCGCTGCATGTCGTTGAGGGCGGAGAACTCCCGCCCGATCAGCTCCCGCCGCAGGGCGGCGAAGCGTGCGTTCTGTTGTTCGTTCATAGGGCGCTTCTTTCTGTATTTATCGTTATTTATCGTTGGGATTCGCTGTCGTTCCAGCAGCTGAGGGAGCGGGGCTTCAGGCCGATGGCGGCCGGGCGAAAGACAGGGTCCTTCCCGGCCCGCCGCTGGGCCTCGTAGTCCCGCAGGGCGGCGAAGACCTGGCCCGAGAGCAGCAGGCAGCAGGGAACGTTGATCAGGGTCATCAGCCCCAGAAGGAGCTCCGCGGCCGTCCATGCCGCGTCCATCTCCATCAGCGCGCCGGCAAAGACCACCAGCGCGCAGGCGAGGACGCAAAAGCGGGTCTGCCGCCGGGAGGGCTCCCGTTTGCCGTTGAGATAAAAGAGCGCGCTGTCCACGTAGTAGAGATTCCCCAGCAGGGTCGTAAAGGCGAAGAGCACCGTGGAGAGCGTGATGAAGACCGGCCCGAAGCGGCCGAAGACCGTGGAGACGGCGTTCTGGACGTAGGGCGCGCCCGCCGCCGCGGGGCTGTGGGGGACGCCGCTGCTCAGGCAGAGAAAGGCGGTGGCCGTGCAGATCAACAGGGTGTCGAGGTAGACGGAGACGGTCTGCACCAGGCCCTGCTTGACCGGGTGGGAGACCTCCGCCGCGGCGGAGGCGTTGGGCGCGGAGCCCGCGCCCGCCTCGTTGGAGAGGAGGCCGCGCTTGACGCCCAGCACCAGGCAGCTGCCCGTCAGCCCGCCGAAGACGGAACGGGGATCGAAGGCGTCCCGGAGAATCAAGCCCAGCATGCCCAGGACGTTCCGGAAATTGACGGCCACCATGATTCCAGCAAAGAGCAGGTAGGCCGCGCCCATGCAGGGCACCAGCTTCTCGCTCAGGCGGATGATGCGCCGCCCTCCGCCCAGTAGGCAGAAGGCCGCGGCCGCCGCGGTGAGGGCGCCGACCAGCGGCGGCGTCACGGCCTTGTCGTAGAAGCCGTAGACCGCGAAGGAGGACTGCAGATTGTAGGAGCTCAGCAGATTGAAGCCCCCGGCGAAGGCCGCGATCAGAAGCACGCAGAACAGCCGGGGCAGCAGCGGCTTCTTCAGCAGGGCCTCGATGTAGAAGGCGGGGCCGCCGCAGCAGCCGCCGTCGGCCCGCCGCTGCTTATAGATCTGCGCCAGGGTGCTCTCCGCGAAGGCTGTGGCGGCGCCCAGCAGGCAGACGAGCCACATCCAGAATACGGAGCCCGGCCCGCCGAGACAGATGGCCGCGGAGACCCCCGCAATGTTGCCGGTGCCCACGCGGGAGGCCGTGGAGACGAGCAGCGCCTGCAGGGACGAAACCCGCTGTCCGCGCCGGGGCTTTTCAAGGATGAGCCGGCACGCCTCCCGCAGCAGCCGCAGCTGGACGAAGCGCGTCCGGACGGAACAATACAGGCCCGCGCCCGTCAGCAGGAGAACCAGCACGGGGAAATACAGATAATCGTTGAGCCGGGCGGCCGGCTGCAGGAACCCTTCTCCCATCGGTCATGCTCCCTTCCGTTTTTTGGAAGCATATGCGGCGGGGAGGGCGGAAATGCTCAGGGCGTTCCGCGCGGCTTCGGCCTCCGGGGCGCGGCGGGCGGCGTCTGCCGCGCCGCGCGTCTTCGCTCCAGGGTGCGGTTCAGCATGCCGCCGCAGAAGAAGAGAAAGATGACGACGTAGAGCCAGAGCAGCGCCATGGCGATGACGGAGAGGCTGCCGTAGTAGAGCGAGTAATTGCCGAAGCGGTCCACGTAGACGGAGAAAAGCTGGGAGAAGAGCACCCAGAGCACCGCGGTCACGAAGCCCCCCGGCAGGGAATCGGCAAAGCGGACCTGCCGGTTGGGAAAGACGGCGTACGTCACGCTGAAAAGCAGGGTCAGCACCGACACCGTCAGCGTATAGCGGAGCGGGGAGAGGCGCTGCAGCGCCAGGGCCAGGGCCGGTCTCCCGGTCAGCAGGGTGAGAAACAGCTCCTCGCTGATCAGCCGCATGCCCAGAATCAGGACCGTGGCCGCCACGCCGAGCAGCGCAAAGAGGACGCAGCGCAGCCGCAGGCCCAGGAAGCTGCGGCTCTCCCGAACCACGTAGATCCGGTTCAGCCCGCGCACCAGACTCAGGATTCCCTTCGCGGTCATCCAGAGGGCGGTGACGGCCGAGATGGACAGAACGGCGGGAGACTCCAGGGCGAAAAGCTCGTCGATCATATAGTCGGTCAGCGTGTGGAGACTGGCGGGGACCAGCTTCTCCAGCAGCTCCCGCAGGTCGTCCGGCGTGATGGGCGTGTACTGCAGAACGCTGATGATCAGCATGACCGCCGGGAAGATGGCGAGGATCCAAAAATAGGCGGCGTAGGCGGCGTAAATCGACACCTCCAGCCGCTTGACCCGCCGCACGAAGCGGCAGAGCGCGTTCCACATGGCTGCGACCTCCCAGGCCCGCCGGGCGGGTCATTGCGATACTGTGTCTAACATTATAACAGTCCCGGCGCGGAATTGCAATCGAAAATGCAAAAAGGGATCGTCGGATCCGGCGCTCCGCAAAAAAATATCCAAATCCGAAAACAATTTCTTGTTGATTTTTCGGAGCCCCGCTGATATAATACAAAGAAGAGAAGTGTTGCAATTCATCGGATAGTCAGCCACAATCAAGCCATACACCACAAAGGAGGAAAGCGTATGAACAAACGAAATATCTGTCTATTGCTTGCCTTTGCGATGGTACTCTCGCTCTTTGCCGGCCTGACGCCTGCCGTCGGGGCGGTTCCGTTCGCGGAGTCGATCTACGGGCAGAGCGACGCCCTGCACCCCCAGACGCTCAGGGGAGATTCCGGCGAGGATCTTATGATCGACGTTTACTTCGTTGACCGGACAGACAGCAACCCTGCCTACGCCTATTATTTCAATATCAACGGGAACTCGGTCGACACCTCCGAGAACCTGATCTGGCCCGGCAACCGGATGAAAGCGGCCGGCGTGGACATGGAGGGCGACAATTACTACAAGGTCACCCTGAGCTCCGAGACTTATACGCACATCATCTTCAACAACGGCTCCAGCGGCGCCGCCAACCAGACGGGAGATCTCCCGTTCCCCACCGACAGCGTTCCGGACCCGCTGAATCCCAACGGCAATCCCTTTGTCGTTTATTGCATCACCCGTGTGAACGGCGTCATCAACTGCACGCAGGTGGATGACGTCTGGCCCAGCCCGCCCCAGGAGACGGAAGCGACCTGCACCGAGTCCGGCTGGCGCGCATACGTCGGCCTGCGAACGGGCGCCTACGCCGGCGAGGAGACGCTTCCGCCGCTGGGACACGACTGGAGCAGCTGGGAGACTGTCATGCCCCCCACCTGCACCGAGACGGGCGAGGAATCCAGGGTGTGCTTCCGCTGCGGTGCGGAGGAGTTCCATACCCTGGACGCTCTGGGGCACCAGCCCGGCGAACCCGTCAACGAGATCCAGATTCCCCCTGACTGCATCGAGCCCGGCTCCTCTGATATCGTGGTCCGCTGCATCGTCTGCGGCCAGGAGATTTCCCGTCAGCCCGCGGTCATTCCGCCGCTGGGCCATGACTATGAGGCCGTGGTCACGGAGCCCACCTGCACCGAAGGCGGCTTCACCACCTATACCTGCAGCCGCTGCGGCGACAGCTACGTTGACGACGAGACCGAGGCCCTGGGCCACGAATGGAGCGACTGGAGCGTACCTGTC
>JAFWTG010000033.1 GCA_017519005.1 Oscillospiraceae bacterium
CCCCGCGTCCCCCTCGGACACCGGAGCGAAGCGGAGGCGTGCCTCGCAGAGCGCACGGCCCGACCATCGGGAGGGATACCACCGCCTGCGAAATGCTGCGCATTTCGGAGGTGGTGAGTAAGTGCGCCCTTCGGGAAAAAGAAACCGACGGGACAGCCCGTTTCCGAGCCATCCCGCCACGTTGGGTTTCGCGCCATTTTGCGTTTTCCGTCGTTCGTCGTACTCTTGTCCGTTACATTTTTCCGTTTGATCTTGGAATAAAAAAGAACCGTTTTCAAGACAAGTCACCCCGCAGCTCCAGCACCTTCGTGATCTTCGTCAGAAACGCTTCCAGCTTCGCCAGGGTCATTCCGTTTGTAAACGGCATTGCCTTCTCAACAATTTCACCCTTCTGAATGAGCCGCCTCGTCCGTTCCTTCCGCTCCCGCACACGGTCCCGTGCCTGGGCTTCCTCATAACGGTGGCGCATTTGCATAAGTTCCGTCTGGAGGTCCATTGGTTTATCCATGATTTCAAAGTCTCCTCTCCTGTAAAAATGCAAAACGGGCCGCAAGGGAAGACTTCATCCCCTCGCAACCCGTTTGCTGTCGTTTTGTTATTCTGTTGTTGCCGGGGTTTCGGGTTTCGTCAAAGCCACAGCAGCGGCCTTCGCAGCTTCCTTTGCTTTTCGCTCCTTGCGCCGATAATACTTTTCACGGTTTGCCGCCCGCTTCTTTCGCTCGGCTTCCATCTGCGCCAGTTCCTCCGGCATGGGTTCCGGCATCGGGACCTCAAAGCGGCCGATGAAATTCAGACAGATCTCGATCTCCTGGAAGCGATCTCCATATTCATCCTTCATCGGGGCGTGCACCAGAATGCGGTCAATGAACGCGTTGATCATGGGTGTGGTCAGCTCTGTGAAGTCCCGGTACTTTTTCGTCAGGGCAAGAAATTGCTCCACCCGGGAGGTGTCGGCTTCATAAGCTGCGAGCTTGGACTGCTCCGATGCAATCACCGCTTCCAGCTCCGACTGCTCCGTTTCGTATTCCAGAGATAGCGCTTCGTACCGTTTTTCCGGCAGACGACCCAGCGCATAGGATTCGTAGAGCTTTTTCAGAATCGTATCCAGCTCCTTACTGCGCCGCTTTGCTTTCTGAATGGTCCGCTTCAATTCCTTTGCGGAGTCTGCCTGGCGGAGCGCAGAGGCCTCCCGGACCTTCTGCACAAAGGCCGCTTCATTCTGAATCGCGTAGGTGCTGACCGTGCGGATCGTTTCCAGAATCAACTCCCGCAGAGCAGTGGTGCTGACGTGATGCGAGAAGCATTCCTTGTGCTCGTGCTGATAAGAAAGCGTGTAGGAGGGGCAGTTGTAACCGTCGCTGGTGATTACCTGCTCCCCGGACGGAAGCGTTCTTTTTGCCCGATGATTGTACATCCGTTTTCCGCAATCCGCGCAGTAAACAAGTCCGGTCAGAGGATTGGCTTCGCCGACGGTATCCGTCCTGTGCCGGACCTGACAGACCTTCTGCGCCAGTTGAAAGGTTTCCTCGTCGATGATCGCTTCGTGGGTGTTTTCAAAAATCATCCAGTCCGCGGGATTGGTGAAAACGCGCTTTTCCTTGTAGCTCCGCTTGTTCGTCCGGAAATTGACCGTGTGGCCCAGGTACTCTGGCCGGGTCAGAATGTTCATCACCGACTGTCCGTACCAATCATGCGGGCGCTCCGGATCGATCTTGCTTTTGCAGGTTCCGAATCCGAGCCTGGCCAGATGACAGCTGGGCGTTTCCACTTTTTCTTCGGTCAGCTTCCGTGCAATGTCATACGGTCCGTGTCCTTCAACTGCCATATGGAAGATGCGGCGGATGACAGCGGCGGCCTCCTCGTCTACCAGCCAATGATTGATATCCTTCGGGTCTTTGATATACCCATAGGGCGGGATATTCGTGGTAGGCTTTCCGGATTTGCCCTTGACCTTGTAGGCCGCCTTGATCTTCCGGCTCTGGTCCCGCAGATACCACTCGTTCATGATATTCAGGAACGGGGCGAACTCGCTGCTGTTCTGATCCTCGCTGTCCACATTGTTGGCGACAGCAACAAAATGAACCCCATGCTCCCGGAAAAATACCTCGGTGTAGAAGCCCGTCTGCAGATAGTCTCTGCCGACGCGGCTCATGTCCTTGACCAGCACGGTTCCGACCTTCCCGGCCTCAATGTCTGCGATCAGCCGTTTCCAGTCCGGACGGTCAAAGTTGCCGCCGGACCAGCCGTCGTCGGTATAGTGGCGCAGGTTGGCGTAGCCATGGGAAGTTGCGTAGCTTTCGAGGTAGATTTTCTGGTTTGCAATGGAGCTCGAGTCCCCCGACAGCTCATCGTCGCGGGACAGCCGCTCGTAAAGAGCGGTGATCTTTTCTTCCGTCTGTCTGTTGGTCATGCCTGACTCCTTTCAGACTGACGGCTCATTTGCGGCACGTTCAGTATAGCACATTTCGGTTCAGATTCCAACCCCTCATTTTGAATTAAGTGAAAAATCTTGTCTTCGAAGGTCTCCGCCGCCTTCTCGCTGAAATGGGCGTTGACCCGGTAATTGGTCGAGCCGATCCGCCGGCTCAGGGTAAAGGTGTTGCTGGGTGTTTTCTCCATAAAGCTCCTTTCCGCGCATGCTGCGCTCTGTGATGATGTGTTTGGTGTCGTTATTTCATTGCGATTGCCTCCTTGCAAAGTCGTTTTGATTTGGATGAATAGAGTGGATTTCCGTTTCAATCGACCCTGCTCAAATTATGATAACCATGCTGCTGCCTCCCTTCGTTGAAATAAAAATCTGCCACCATGAAAAAGTGGAAGCAGTTATCAAAATATGTGAAAAGCCCGGTGAACCGCGCTTGTTCACCGGGCCCTCTACTTATAGGAAAACCAGGAGTCGTTTTCGGAACTGTTTTCAGAAAAAACCTCATAAAATTTTCAAACAGAAAAGCCGCACAACCCAAGGACCAATCCTCACAGCTGTGCGGCTCTCGCGCCTCCGTATTCGTAATATCGCTTCATAATGCTGTTAACCCGTTTCAGCACCCCGCTGTGGCTGGCGTAGCCGAGCTGCTGTGCAATCTCTGCCCAGGTATAACCTCGCTGCCGCAAATCCAGCAGCCTGCGGTCCTGCTCTGTCAGCGTTTTCAGGAACGATTCAAGGAACACCTTGGAGACCACGTGCTCCTCCACATGGCAGGATGCGTCCGGGATGAAGAACATAGGGCCGAAGTTCTCGTCTCCGTAGGTCTGCTCCAGAGAAACCTCCTGTACCTTCTTGGATCGCGTATGATACCACTCCCGGAGGAAATCCGTCCGCACGTTGGAACGCACCGGCTCATAATCCTCATGGCAGGGCATCTCCTTTACCACGTCCAGTACCGGCTGCCAGTTTTGCTCTGCGATTACCCGCTTGACGATCCGTTCAAACAGGGCGTCAACCTCCTCCTTGGGTGGATAGGCAAACGGCAGATTCCGCGGGATCTGAATCAGCCGCTGCAGATTCATCTCGGTTTCTTTCTCTACTTCCTCGGCCCAGATCGGCAGGCTGTAGGAAAAGATCCACACCGGGCAGAAGCCAGTGTAATGCTCCTTCCAGCCCCGAAACCCAAAATGTGGAAAGGTCAGATCGGAAACCGCGTCCATCATCTCCTTGTAGAATTCATCCCCGTCGAGGAGATCCAGTTGTTCCCCGGAGGAAAAGATATCGCCCGGAATCCGGGGCAGCTTTTCCAACACCGCGTACTTTGAAATCACTTCCCAGGGCAGCACATACACCAGCGGCAGATACCGCAGATTGCTGTCCGCCGGGATGCGGAGCACTGCCATTTGACCACCTCCTCCACGATTTGACTGCAAGAACTGTGTTCTACTTATTAACGACACTTCGATAGGTGAAATGTCACCAAAACAAGAAAAATTTTTTCCAAATCTGTTTTTTGTGCATTTACCCATAGCCCCAGCATGATCCTATCACAAGATATGTCCCATAAACAGGACATAAAAATCCCCCGGCGCATGGGACACAAAAATCCTTGCGCCGGGGGAACAGCTTCAATTACATTTTCTCAATCAGCTGGAAGACAGCGGCCTGCTTTTCCTCATCCAACCTGGACCAGCTTTCCAGGAGCTTTCGCTGGGTGGATGTCAACGACACCGACTCGTTCTCGTTCGCAAAAAGCTGGGATATGGTAATTCCAAAGGCAATGCAGATTTTCTCCAGCGAAGGAATCGTGGGCATCATCCCCTTGCGGAACCAGGTGGAAATTGTCGATTGCGGGAGGCCGGATCTTTCGGCAAGCTGATACTCTGTCCAGCCCCTTGCTTCCCGATACTCTGTTATTCTTGCAAGAACGTCAACCACAGCACTCGCCTCCGCCCATCGATTTCTCGTTTATTATACTTGCGTTTATCGTTGCATTTTAATAGTTTATATCGTATTATTTTTACGATATATGCAAGTATAACGGAGGCAGCTTATGACAGTGACTTTTTGCGGGCACAGGGAGCTGGACGATCCGGGGGCAATAAGACCTTGGTTGGAGGACACGGTGGATCACTTGATCGGGGTAGGCGCGGACCGATTTCTGCTGGGAGGTTACGGGGCATTTGACGCCTTGGCGGCAAGCGTCGTGTTTCAGGCAAAGAAAAAGAATCCGGCAGTCCGATCCATTCTGGTTCTCCCATATCTGGATCGAAAAGCGGATGGTTCTCTCTATGACAGCACACTGTATCCGCCGTTGGAAGCGGTGCCGCAGCGGTTTGCTATTGTGAGAAGAAATGAATATATGGTTGCTCAGTCAGATGTAGTCGTCGCTTACGTATTGTACTCCTGGGGCGGTGCTGCCGCGACGCTGCGGTATGCAGAGAGACAGCAGAAGATGATCATCCGATATCCAAAAACCTGATAATTCGGGCAACCGCTTCTTGCGCCTCACAGAGGTAGAATCCCGTGTTTCGGAGGGGGGGTGGTATAGGTGTATTCCCTCGTTCAAGAAAGGCCCGAAAAACCGAGTCTACACCTGGGTTTCTGAGGCTCTAAAACGGGAGGTTTCCGTGTGCATTTAAGCTCCTGCACACCAGCCCACACTGTCCGTCAGGGTCCAAAAAAACAAAAAAGCCACAGGCTTTCAGATCGTTCTCTGAGAAACCTGTGGCTTTTACAGATGTATTGTGCTATGCTGTAGGAAGTGAGAAATCAGGCGTAAATGTATTCCCGCAGGACGATTTCCTCCGCACGGTTTTGAATCGAATTCATCCTGGCCACCCACACCATCGGATCGGCAGCTTTCAGCGCTTCGGTGATACCCTCGCGCTTAGCCATCTGAGCGGTCAGCATCTCCACCTGTCTGGAACAGGTCTCGCTGACCTCTGCCAGATGCTCGTGCAGCTTGCCAGTACGGATCATCTCTGCATACAACACCGGCCGATGCTCCTTGAGATACGACCTCCGCATCAGCCCGTACTTGCCGATCCAGTTGCCGGATGCCTCGTCGCCAGGTGCTTCAGAAACCAGCGGATCTTCCTGCTGTGCTGTACATTCATTTCCAGCTTTCCCGGGCAGCTTGATGTCCATATTCGGAAGATAGTAGTCGCCAACCCAGGAATACGTTCCGCCCATTTGCTCGTAAATCGTTTTCATAATGGCTCCTTTCGCGTCAAATGTTTCTTACGGTCTGATTGGAAATGCAGACCTCTTTCCAGTCGCAGGGATGGATTGCGTTGCAAACCTCCTTTCCCACGACTGCATTTCTCACATTTGCCGCAAATGAGCCGCCAGCCGTGATGTATTGTGAAAGGGTTAAACCTTTCCTTTACACAATACATCATAGAAAGATTGAAGAATGTTTCGTGCAGGAATTGCGCCAGACGAGGCGGAGGACGCAGGCGGGCTTGACGCCCGGCAAGGACGACAACGAAGTATGGCACAATTCCTGCCAGAACAGATTAAAGGTTTCTATGGGAGTTCAGTATAAGTACGCCACATTCAGGAAACGGATTGCCACGGGCCGTGCCGGCCCTCGCAATGACAAAACGGGACCCTCTGCCGGCTGGCGGAGAGTCCCTGGTTTATGATACGGTATTCTTTTCGATTTTCCACCTCATCCGTCATCCGGCTTGCGGGGGACGCCGGATGCCACCTTCCCCTCATGGGGAAGGCTATTGGGGGGATCAGTGGAACAAGCTCAGGAAACTGTCCAGGAGGCCGGAGGACTGGTCCTCCGGCTGGGTCTGCTGGGGGGCGTTGTCCACCAGCTGGATGCTGTTCTGGCTCTGGCTGCTGCCGCCGCCCAGGAGAGAGGAGAACAGGCCGGAGGCCATGGAGGCGTTGCCGGAGGAGCTGCCGCCCAGGAGGGAGCCCAGGAGACCGCCGCTCTGCTGGGACTGCGCCGGCTGCTGCCCGCCACCCAGCAGGCCGCCCAGGAGGCCGCCGCCGGAGCTCTGGCCGCCGCCCAGGAGGCCGCCCAGCATCCCCAGCAGACCGCCGCCGGAGGAGCCGCTGTTCTGACTGCCCAGCAGGGACAGGAGCAGGGGAGCGACCAGGGCCAGGATCGTGGTGGTCTTGCCCTTGGTGACGCCGGCGGCCTTGGAGATCTCGTCCACCAGGCCCTTCTGGTCGTCGCCCAGGACGTGACCCAGGATCTTCTTGCCGTCCTTGAGGTCGGCGCTCTTGAGGAAGGCGGCGGGGTTGGAGACGTCGTCCTTGCTGTGATCCGCCAGAGCCCTGCTCAGGGAGGCGGCGCCGGCTTCGGCTCCCGCGTTGCGGCGCATACCGCCCACCAGGGCGGGGATGCCCGCGGAGAGGACCTTTGCCACGTCCTCCTGATTGACCTTGGTGCGCTTGCTGATGGCGTTCAGACCGCCGCCGGAGATCAGCGCGCCGATGGAATTGAGATCAAAAGCCATCTTAGTTTCCTCCGGTGGTGATGGGAGCGGTCTCACCGCCGATGACGCTGATGTCGGGAGCGGGGGCGTCCTTGTTCTCCTCCGCGGCGCGGCCTTCCACGTTCATACCGCTCAGATCCATACCTTCCCGCTCGGCTCTGCCGGCGCAGAAGGAGCACATAGCGGTACGGCCGGACTCGATGGCCTCCAGGACGGGGCCCTTGTAGAGGGTGTTGGAGTTTTTGATGGCGCCGCAGTCTTCATAGACGTGGTACTTGTGGCCGAACTGGGTCCAGTAGACGTCCTCCGAGATCTGCTGGGTCGCAGCCTGCTGCTGCTCCTGGGAGATGGGATGGTAGTCCGCGGAAGCAAAGCCCGCGATCAGCATAGCCGCGGCGGCCACGATGGTGACGATGGTCTTCATTTTGCCGTCCAGCTTCTTGTTCTTCAGAAGCAGGATGATCAGGGGAATGAAGCAGATGCAGACCATCACGACGCCCAGCTCATTCCATAGGTAGAACAGGAATTTGCCGCGCTTCTCGCTCATGGGGTGGATGTGATTGGCCTTCTTCCAGAGCTGGGCCGCGATGATGCAGCAGGCCAGATCCAGAACGATGCAGCCGATCAGAAGGATCCACATATTGGTGTTGCCGTTTTTGGTGAACTGAATGGTGAAGTCCTTGGTGATGGCCAGGATCGCCAGGATCTCAAAGGCGAGGGCCAGGAGCCAGAGGACGACGGCGCCGATGCGCAGGCCGACGGTGCTGCCGCCGGTGGGCTTGTTGGGGGTGACGATGGTCTGCTGGGGCTTTTTGGCGGTTTCCGCCGCTTTTTTGGCCGCGGGGGCCGCTTTCTTGACGGTTTCCGCCGCCTTTTGCGCGGGCGCAGCTTCCTTCTTCTCGCCGCGGACAATCTTTTCTGCCATAGGGATTCCTCCAATTCTTTCTCGAAATATTGGGGATATGCTATGTTTTATTATCTATATTTTGTGGTTTTTTGTCAATAGGGAAATAACATTTTTTCGATGGATCAGTCATCGGGAGACGGAGGACGCGGATTCTTCGCTTCGCTCAGAATGACGGAACAGACAGGCCGCTCCGTATCCCAGCACGGCGCCGAGGCTGTTCAGGATCAGATCGTCCAATTCCGAGACGCCGGAGCCGAGGACGAACTGCATCGTTTCGACGAAGAGCGAAAGCCCCAGCCCCGCCAGCGCCGCCTGCCAGAGCCTTCCGCCCCGGAGCCGGACCAGGATGCCAGCGGGCGCGAACCAGAGCAGATTGCCCACAAAGAGGTAGGTAAAATAGCGCCACATCCTCGCCCGGGCCAGCCGCAGATAGTAGGCAAAGGCGTCCCATTCGAGCCGCCCGGTGAAGAGGCCGTGGGAAAAGCAGCCGCTCCGGAAGACGGTGATCCGGAGGAGGACGGCGAGCCATATCACGATCAGGCTTCGCTTTGCGATTTGTTTCACCATGTCGTCTCCCTTTGGGTTTTATTCTTCGATGAACTGTAACGCCAGCTCCGCCGCGGCCTCCGCCGCCTGGGCGCGGACGGCGGCCCGGTCGCCGTCGAAGCGGCATTCACGCACCAAGCTTCGCGTTCCGTCGGAGGCCGCGATATAGACCAGCCCCACGGGGCGGCCCGTCCCGTCGGAGTCGGGACCGGCGATGCCGGTAATCCCCACGCCGAGGTCCGCGCCGATCACCCGGCGGACTCCCTCGGCCATCTGCCGGGCCACGGGCTCGGAAACAGGGCCAAGTGTATCCAGCAGCTCCTGATCCACGCCGAGGATATCATGCTTGATCCGATTGCAGTAGGAGATTACCCCGCCGGGAAAGACCGCGGAGCTGCCAGGAATGTCGGTGATGGACTTCCCCAGCAGCCCGCCGGTGCAGGACTCGGCGGCGGCAATGGTCTTCTGCAGCTCTTTCAGACGTTGAACAAGTACTTCAATTTGCGTTTTTTTATTCGGATTCATCATGTCGATCACATTTATCGATATCATTGAATCGTATATCAAGGCTTCATGACTGTTTCTGCTTTGACCGAGCGATTCTTCTTACGGCTTTTTCGGTTCTGCCAACCAATCCATGATCGTTCCAAACGGAACGGTCTCCCGGATCTTCTTGCACGCACTGGCTGCTCTGGTTTCTTTCCTGATTTCATCTATCAGCGATTCCAAATCAAAACGTATCTTTTTCTCAGTGATCAAGGCTTCAATTAGCCAAAGCAGTATTTCCGGCCTTCTGAGCTGATAATACATTTTGGAAGCGCTGTTGCTTGGTTGATGCCGAAAGCCATTAACCCCTTCCGTCGGGTAGAATAAACACCAGACTGTTAAATGTTCCCGCTGACTGCTCCACCATCTGTCTTTTTTCTGTCCAAACGATTCATCATAGGATTTTGACAGAGGGGTATCTGTCGTCAGCATACTGGTTTTTCTTGCAAATCCAATCACGTCCATGTCGTTTCTTTCCATATGCGGTATGATCTCCCATCTGTTTTTCATTCTGCTTTTTCGTCTCCGAGCGGCAGACGGCGGACAAGCAATGCTTGTCCCTGCGTCAGCCCTGGTAGCGGATCTTGACCAGCTCGGTGTTCTCGATGGCGCGGGCAATCAGACCCTCCACGTCCAGCTTCTGCTCGATGCGCTCCACCTCGTTCAGCTTGGGCTTGGTCTTGGGGTGCTTGGGGGTGAAGACGGTGCAGCAGTCCTCGTAGGGCAGGATGGAGGTGTCCAGGGTGCCGATCTTCCGGGCCAGGGTGACGATCTCCTCCTTGTCCATGCCGATCAGAGGATGGAATACAGGCATATCCACCACGGCGTGGGTGACGGCCATGGCCTGCATGGTCTGGGAGGCCACCTGGCCCAGGTTCTCGCCGGTGACCAGGCACTCGCAGCCGTGGTCCCGGGCGATCCGCTCGGCAATCCGCATCATAAACCTACGCATGATGATGGTGAAGTATTCCTCGGGGCAGTTGTCCCGGATGGCCTCCTGGATCTCGGTGAAGCCCACCACGTCCACGGTCATGCGGCCCGAATAGCGGGCCATGCGCCGGGCCAGCTCCAGGACCTTGTCCTTGGCCAGCTCGGAGGTGTAGGGGTAGGAAAAGAAGTGGATGCACTCCAGCTCCACGCCCCGCTTGGCGATCATATAGCCCGCCACGGGAGAATCGATGCCGCCGGAGAGCAGCACCGCCGCCCTTCCGCCCACGCCGGTGGGCAGACCGCCGGCCCCGGGCTCCGCCGGGCCGTGGACGTAGGCCGCGAAGTCGCGGACCTCCACGTAGACGGTATAATCCGGGTGGTGGACGTCCACAGGGACCTCGGGATAGGCCTCCGCCAGCCGTCCGCCGATGGCCTGGGATATCTGGATGGAATTCAGGGGGAAGCGCTTGTCGGAGCGCTTGGACTCCACCTTGAAGGATTTGGCGGCGGCCAGGTCGTCGCCCAGGTAGTTGCAGATCGCCTCGAAGATGGCGTCCTCGTTCTTCTCGCAGGGACGGCAGCGGCAGAGGGAGATGGCTCCGAAGATGGTATGGCAGGCCTCCCAGGCTCCGTCCAGGTCGCAGAGCTCGTTCTCCGGCTCTACGTAGACGGTGGACTGCAGAATGGAGACCTTGAAGTCCCCGAAGGGCCGCATCCGTCGGGCCACGTTGGTCCGCAGCCGGTTCTCAAACATCTTCTTGTTCGCGCCCTTCAGGACGATTTCGCCTAATTTCAGTAAAAAGATTTCGTTCATGTGTATTCTCCTTGGTTTATGCGTAGGGCGGCCAGACCTCTGGCCGCCGTCGATCCGGTGGCGGTTCCAGCGGCGGCCTGGGGTCAGGCCGCCCTACGCAGATGTGTCAGTTATTGCCGCCCGATTTTGTAGGTGCGGTACTGGATCGCCTCGGCGACGTGGTCAACGCCGATTTCCTCCGCGCCGTCCAGGTCGGCGATGGTGCGGGCAACCTTCAGGATTCTGTCGTAGCTCCGGGCGGTGAGGCCCATGGCCTCGAAGGCCTCCTCCATGAGGGCGGCGCAGTCGTCGCTGAGGGTGCAGATCCGGTGGAGCTGCTCCGGCGTCATGCGGGCGTTGGAATTGGTGCCTGTTCCGGCAAAGCGCCGGTGCTGGATGGCCCGGGCCGCGTTGACCCGCGTCTTGATGGCGGCGGAGGGCTCCCCCTCCTTCCGCTCCCGCAGCTCCTCAAAGCTGACGGCGGGGACCTCGATGATGATGTCGATGCGGTCCAGCAGGGGGCCGGAGATGCGGCCCACGTAGTCCTGAACCGAGCGCTCCGAACAGGTACAGCGGCCAGAGGGGTCCCCGTACCAGCCGCAGCGGCAGGGGTTCATGGCGCAGACCAGCATAAACTGGCAGGGATAGGTCTCCGTGGCGGAGGCCCGGGTGATGGTGACCGCGCCGTCCTCCAAAGGCTGGCGCATGACCTCCATGGTCTCCTTGCGGAACTCCGGCAGCTCGTCCAGGAAGAGGACGCCCCGGTGAGCCAGGGAGATCTCGCCGGGCCGGGGGATGGAGCCGCCGCCAACCAGGCCGGGAGGCGTCACGGTATGGTGGGGGCTGCGGAAGGGCCGCACCGTCACCAGGGGACTCTCCGGGTCCACCATACCCATGATGGAGTGGATCTGTGTGACCTCCAGGGCCTCGGTCCTGGTCATATCCGGCAGGATGGAGGGCAGGCGCTTGGCCAGCATGGACTTGCCGGAGCCCGGTGGGCCCACCATCAGCACGTTGTGGCCGCCGGCGGCGGCGATTTCCAGAGCCCGCTTGGCGTTCTCCTGGCCCATCACGTCCTTGAAGTCGGGGACCTTCCGCCGCCGCTCCCCCTGGACCCATACGGGCTGGGGCTCGATCTGCGGGCCGCCCCGGAGGTGGGCGATGAGCTGGGACACGGAATAGACCGGAATCACGGTGATTCCCTCGGCCAGGGTGGCCTCGGGAGCGTTCTGAATGGGAACGTAGAGGATTTTGATCCCACATTTCGCCGCGGCGATGGCCATGGGCAGAACGCCGGGGACGGGCCGCAGCTTGCCCTCCAGGCTCAGCTCGCCCAGGAAGGCGTGGGTCTCGTCGGGCAGATTGACCTGGCCGAAGGCCGAGAGGATGCCCAGGAGAATGGGCAGATCGTAGACCGTGCCGCTCTTTTTCGTGTTGGCGGGGGCCAGGTTCACCGTGATCCGGGAGGGCGGGAACTTGAAGCCCGAGGTCTTCACCGCGGCCCGGACCCGCTCCCGGGCTTCCTTCACGGAGGCGTCGGGCAGACCGACGATCTCAAAGCCCGGCAGGCCGTTGGAGATAAAGCACTCCACCGAGATCTTGTAGCCCTCGATGCCGTTGAGCCCAAGGGTGGTAAGGCGGCTGATCATGGTTTGCCCTCCTATGTTGGTGTTGGTAATCTAATATATTTTACAGCATAAGTCGGAAAAAAACAATCATAATCCTTCTAATCCTCAGATTTTTTCTGAGCGGACAGGCCGGAAGGCGGACGCGCGGGACGGGCGGCAGAGTGCCGTCCCTACGATTCCCCCCCTGTTCCAAGTTCCCCGTTCCCTGTTGCATCGTACTACGAACAACGCTTGATTCCGTCGCATATGATATACAGAAAGCCGGCTGCTTTCACGTTATCAAGGAGGGATCATCATGCCGGATCAAAGCATTTCCGCCGGACGCCCCGCGCCGGAGGCGCGGGAAGCAGTCCGGATCCATACCAGACAGATCCAGGACGCATGCATCGACAAGGACTGCATCGAGGACCTGCGGGTCTGGCTCACCGAA
The DNA here is from genome assembly GCA_017519005.1 of Oscillospiraceae bacterium. Classification (GTDB taxonomy): domain Bacteria; phylum Bacillota; class Clostridia; order Oscillospirales; family Oscillospiraceae; genus JAFRPC01. The sequence continues at coordinate 12,666 of JAFWTG010000033.1, forward strand.
GGCTCCCAGACCGCCCTGGAGAGCGCCGTCAACGCCCGGGCCAGGAGCGCGGAGCTGCTCCACGTCTACATAGACGTGGCCCCCATCGCCTACAAGCCCGGACACTTCACCGCGGATCTGAGCTTTTTCTACCGGATCACCGGTGAGGCCATGTCCGGCCTCACCCGCCCCGCCGCCCTGGAGGGTCTGGCAGTCTTTTCCAAGCGGGTGGTGCTCTACGGCGGCCAGAGTCAGACTAAGGTCTTCTCCAGCGCTGACAACGAGCTGCTGCCTGACGCCCTCTATCGGACCCGGGTCCCCGACTGTCTGGTGGAGGCCGTGGACCCCATGGTCCTCTCCTCCCGGGTTGGCGAGGGCAGCGAGGGGCCGGGGCAGACGGTCCCGGAGATTCCCCAGGCCGTGCGGGCGCTCTTCCCCGAGGAGCCGGTACTCAGCGGAACGCGGCTGCTCTACGTGACTCTGGGCCAATTCTCCACCGTGCGGATGGAACGGGAGACCCAGCTGCTCATTCCGGCCTCGGCCTGCGCCATGCCGGACCGCAGCTGCTCCGACGACCCCGGCACGCCCGACGAGCCCTGCGATCTCTTCGCCAAGGTGGATTTCCCCACCCAGGCCTTCTATCCGGACTGACAGCACAAAGCCGTGCGGCCATCGGGCCGCACGGCTTTGTGCTATCACTTGTACAGGCTTCCGGGTTCGTCCCGTCCGGTTTTATTCACAATTCATTCATATTGCGTTCGAAATTCGTTCAGAAAAGAGCGATATAATAACCAAAATGACATCATTTACCGGAGGCGCAGCCATGGGCGAACAAGCTGAGGAACGTATTTACCGCGTCGTCAAGGGCGGGTTGAACCTGATCTATCCCAAGGTCAGCTTTGATGGGCTGGAGCAGCTTCCACAAGAGGCCGCGATCTTTGTCGGAAATCACAGCCAGGCCCACGGACCTTTGGTGGGGGAGCTGCGGCTGCCCTTTCCCCGGAAAACCTGGTGCGCCGAGGAGATGATGACGCGGGGCGAGGTGGCGGGCTACGCCTACCGGGACTTCTGGGCCTGGAAGCCCGCCTGGTCCCACCCCTTTTACAAGCTGCTCTCCCATTTGATCGTCCCCCTGGCCGTGATTCTCTTCAACCACGCCGAGACCATCCCCGTCTATCGGGACAGCCGGATTCTCTCCACCTTTCGCCAGACGGTCAAGAGCCTGGAGGCCGGGACGGGCGTGCTGATTTTCCCGGAGTATGACCGGCGCCGCAACCACGTTCTGGACGACTTCCAGGACTCTTTCATCGACGTGGCGAAGCTCTTTTACCGCCGCACGGGCAAGGCCCTGGCCTTTGTTCCGGTTTATATCTGCCCGGCCCTGCACAGGGTCTGCTTCGGGGAAGCGGTCCGCTTTGACCCCGCGGCTCCCACAGACGCCGAGCGGGCGCGGATCAAGGAGGAGTTGATTGCCCGGATTACCGCCCTGGCCGAGGCTCTGCCCCGGCATCGGGTGGTCCCCTACCGGCCCCAGCCCAGGAAAAACTGGCATTACAGCCGTCCGGAGGAGGCGAGAAAGCCGTGAAACGACCCCCGGTGGACTATCGCGGACTGCGCCTCTCCAATCTGCGGAGCCCCCAATACCGCCATCTTCTGCTGCTGGGCGGCTGGCTGGTCTACTTTGCCCTGTATTTCATCACCGAAAAGCTGATTCCCTATGAGAGCTGCCACGAGGTCCGCTGCGCGCTGGACGACGCCATCCCCTTCTGCGAGCTTTTCGTCCTGCCCTACGTGGGCTGGTTCCTGCTGGTGGCGGGCTCTCTGCTCTATCTGCTGCTTTACGACGTACCGAGCTTTCGCAGGCTGTCGGTCTACATCATGATTACCCAGGCCGGGGCGATGCTGGTCTATATCCTCTGGCCCAACATTCAGCTGCTGCGGCCCGCAGTTTTGCCCCGGGAGAACTTCTTTACCTGGATCGTGGGAATCATCTATGCCTTCGACACTCCCACCGGTATCCTGCCCTCCCTCCACGCCGGGTACTCCATCGCCATTCTGTCGGTGTTCTGGCATCGGCGGGAGACGGCCCTCTGGTGGAAATGGACCCTGCTGGGCCTGGTACTGCTGATTATCGCGGCTACCTTCTTCATCAAGCAGCACTCCGTTCTGGATGCCCTGGCGGCCCTGCCTCTCTGCGCCGTCGGCGAATGGGCGGTCTTTCACCGAAAGCATGAACGACACGGCGAGGCGATTGATCCGTCAGTTGCGGAAAAACCTGAAAAAATCTCAAAATAATGAGAAAAACCATTTGACTTTTTCCTTTCCCTGTGCTATAGTTTATAGGCCGCATTGAAAGGGTTGAAGCAGAGGTCTGCCCTCTCACCCCCAGAGCGAGACTACAGAAAGGTAGAGAACAGTATGCAGGCGATCATTGTTACCGGTGGCAAGCAGTACAACGTCAGCGAGGGCGACGAGCTCTTCATCGAAAAGCTGAACGTGAATGCCGACGACACCGTCACCTTCGATCAGGTGCTGGCCATCGTGGACGGCGAGAACTCCAAGTTCGGGGCCCCCGTTGTTGACGGCGCTTCCGTCGAAGCCAAGGTCCTGAAGAACGGCAAGGCCAAGAAGGTCACCGTCTTCAAGTACCGTCCCAAGAAGGACAGCAAGTCCATCCGCGGCCACAGACAGCCCTACACCAAGGTCAAGATC
>JAFWTG010000034.1 GCA_017519005.1 Oscillospiraceae bacterium
AAATATAGCCTTCACCCCGATGCTCGGCCAGATCGACAAGCATCCGAAGGGCATAACGCCCTTTCGTTGAAATCTTCACAGCCAATCACTCCTTATATTCCTATATTATCATAGGTAAAATAGGAAATCAAGTGGCAACAAATCTGATCAGGGGCAGCGTTCGAGTAGAACGGGCCACTTGACGTCCTTCCCAAGGGCAGCCTGCAGACCAACCGAACCGCCATCATCCATGAAATGGTCCGGGATTGGTTCTGCGAAAACGAGCTGCAAATGAGCTTCCCGGACGAACAGACCCGCAGCGCGGAGGCAAACAAGAACGAATACGCGCAAAGGAATCTCATGAAATCCGACGACGCGCAGCTGGACCCCGTCAAGCGGGAGATCGAGGAGCTTCGGCGGCTGAAGCAGCAGAGCGCCTCCGGGCAGGAACTGCTTCAGCAGAACAAGAATCTGATCGAGGCGTGCAGGACTTATATGAAGGGCGTCAGCATGCCGCCGAAGGGCAGGAACGCTGAGCTGATGGGACTGGTCGGCGACACCCTGAGCTTCACGATGCGGGAGAACAATCAGCTGAAAAAGGAGCTCAACCTGGTGAAGGCCGACGATCCCCAGGCCATTCTGGACGCCAAGATTAAGGCCCACAAGGACCGTTTGGAGAAGAAGGAGGGCTATCTGGAGCGGAAACAGGCGCTGGCGGAAAAGCGGCTCGGCCAGGAGGAGCGCGTTCTGGATATGCTGAAGAACGCCAAGGGCAAGTGTGAAACCTGGCTGAAAAAGCTCGACCAGACCAAGAGCTGGAAGAGCAACAGCAGCAGCTACAACAAGATGCACAAGATGCTGGAGGAGGGAACAAAGCTGAGCCCGCGGACCACGCTGAATCAGATGACCGACTTTCTCAATCGCTTCACAAAGGCCTCCGGCAGCTACTTCGAATCCCACAACACCCTGATCGGCCCCATCTCCGGCGACGGCTCAACGCGCCTGACCGAAAGCATGGCCATGCAGACCTTCGGAAAAGCCCAGCTCCAGCAGCTGAAGCAGCTTTCTTCCGGCATGGGAGAACGGAATACCCCCATCGGGCTCCGAATCATGAAGCACAACGACGAGCTGGACGAGCTGGAGCGCCGCCGACAGGAACGCAGCGCGGCCCCCGCGAATCCGGAAATCCGGAAGGCCGTCAAGCCCGGCGTCCAACAGCAGGAGGCCGCGCCGACGCTTCCTTCGCTCTGATACTGAACTCCCATAGAAACCTTTCATCTGTTCCGGCAGGAATTGTGCCATACTTCGTTGTCGTCCTTGCCGGGCGTCAAGCCCGTCTGCGTCCTCCGCCTCGTCTGGCGCAATTCCTGCACGAAACATTCTTCAATCTTTCTATGGGAGTTCAGTATTACGCCTCCCGGACCCGCTTGCCTGTGATCTGCTCCGGGCTGAGGGCGAACATGCAGGTCGCGGGGCCGGAGCGGCGGATTTCGTCGGCGATATAGGCCTCGTCGTCCGTAAATTTCCGGGAGAGTTGCGCGGTGATCGCGTAGACCCGTTCCCGGTCCTCGATGAATTCCACCCGGCCGAAGACGATCACGCTGCGGAAGCGCAGCGCCCAGCCTCCCTCCTCCCGGCGTCCTTCCTCCAGAACGCAAAAGGAGGCCTTGCCGCAGGCCCGCAGGGCGTCGATCTTGTGGCCCAGCCTGCCGCTGTGGAAGTAGAGCCGCCCGTCGGCCTCGTTGTAGTAGTGGTTCAGCGGCATCCCGTAGGGATAGCCGTCGTCGCCCAGCACCGACAGCACGCCCCGCTTTTCATTCTTCAAAATCTCAACGCATTCCTCCCGCGTAAGCTGCTGCTTTGCGCGGATCATGTTCCGAGCCATATCGGAGCCTCCTCAGTTTTCAGTTTTCTCTGTTTTCACGCAGCTTCGTCCTTGCGAAGGGCCTCCGGGACCGAGCCGGAGGCCCTTCGCAGCAGGACCGCGCGTTGTCCGCTTACCGGAGCTCCACCAGCTCTATGGAGAAGTTCAGCTCCTTGCCGGCCATTTCGTGGTTGGCGTCCAGGGTGACCGTCTTCTCGCTCTTCGCGACGACCTTCACCGGGAAGGCCTGGCCGTCCGGGCTTTGGAGATACACCTGGTCGCCCACGGAAAGCTCCTCCGCGCCGGGAAGCTCCGCAATTCCGAAGGGGAAAACCAGCCGGGGGTCCGCCTCGCCGTAGGCCTCCTCCGGCATCAGGTGAACCTGCTTCATTTCGCCGGGCTCCATGTCCGCCACGGCCCGGTCGAAGCCCGGAATCATCATGCCGGCGCCGCAGACGAATTCCAGCGGCTCGCCGCGGTCATAGGAGGAATCAAACTGCGTTCCGTCGTTGAAGGTCCCCCGATAGTGGACCCGGACCCGCTTGCCGACGTTCTTTCCCTCGAAGGCCGGCCCTCCCTGGCAGCCGGAGCAGCCGCCGCAGCCGCCGTCCTCATGGCCGCCGCAGCCGTGCTCGCCGCAGGCGTGGTCTTCCCCGTGGTGCTCATGGTGGTCGCAGTTGGCCCCGGTGTTGATCAGCTCTCCCCGCAGATAGGCTGCCACCGCCTCATCGGCGTCGCCGGAGGCGCCGGCGCAGAGCTCGATGCCCCGCTCCTCCAGCGCCGCCTGGGCCCCGCCGCCGATGCCGCCGCAAATCAGCACGTCGATGGACGCGTCGGCCAGCAGCGCCGCCAAGGCGCCGTGCCCGCTGCCGTTGGAGTCCAGAAGCTCCGTGGAGACCGGCTTCCCGTCCTCAACCTCATACAGCTTGAACTGCTCCGTGTGGCCGAAATGCTGGAACACCTGGCCGTGATCATAGGTAACTGCGATTTTCATGTTTGATTTCCTCCCGGTCTGTTGAATTGTGATCGTAATTGTCCTGTTTGTTGATGTTCCGCTTCCTCAGCAGTTTCCCAGGTACACATACCGGAGGCTCTCCCGGGCGATTTCCGCCAGGCGGCGGATGCTCCGGAGCTCTGTGGCCTCCCGGTCCTGCATGTGGAAGCGGGGGAAAAAGCGGGTAATATGAAGGGGCAGCTCCTCCCCGTCCGGCTGCCGCAGAAGGCTCACCCAACGGGAAAGCTCCCGCATCTCCTCCTCGCCGTCGTTTTCGCCGGGGACGATGAGAGTCGTCAGCTCCACGTGGCAGCTTTTCACCGCCTCCTCGATGAAGCGCATGGTCTGGCGGCGGTCGCCGCCCAGAACCCGGTTGTAGTAGCGATCCGTGAAGCCCTTCAGGTCCACGTTCATGGCGTCGATCCAGGGCCGCAGGGCCTCCAGAACGGGCAGCTCGGCGGTCCCGTTGGTGACCATCACGGTTTTCAGCCCCGCCGCCTTCGCCAGCCGGGCCGTGTCCCGCACGAACTCCCAGCCGATCAGCGGCTCGTTGTAGGTGAAGGCCAGGCCGATATTGCCCCGATCCCGGGTCGCCAGAGCCAGGTCCGTCAGCTCCTCCGGGCTGAAGGTCTCCGCCGTCCCGGCAAAGCGCTTCGCCTGCTCGGACCAGGAGATCTCATGGTTCTGGCAGAAGGGACAGCGCAGATTGCAGCCGAAGCTGCCCACGGAGAGAATCCGGCTGCCGGGGCAGAAGCGGGCCAGGGGCTTTTTCTCGATGGGGTCCAGGGCCAGGGCGGTCACGCGCCCGTAGTTGAAGGCCTCCACCCTGCCGTCTCTCGCGATCCGGCCTCCGCAGAAGCCCAGCCGCCCCTCCGCCGGCTGACAGTGCCGGAAGCAGACGCCGCATTCCGCAGTGTTTCCCATGCGCTGTCCCTCCCTCTGCCGGTATTCGTTCAGAAATGGCGCTCAACCTCAAAGCGCTCCAGGCGGAAGGGCTCGTCCTCCCCGATGCCGCCCTTTTGCCGCGCGATCCGGATCTGATCGGCCACGCTGTCCACGCCCTCCAGATTGGGCAGGATCAGGCCCCGCCTCCGCCCGCGGCTGACGATCACGCCGTAACGCATCACGTCCAGTTCCTCCGGGGACCGGACGGGCTCCGCGTCGCCCAGCACGTCCACGCTGATCTCCAGCTCCCGCAGCTCCTCCGGAGCCACGGGCGGAAAGCGCGGGTCCCGGGCGCAGGCGCTGACGGCGTTCTGAAGAATCTCCTCCGCCACGCTGCCGGTGGCGGCCGCGATCGTTCCGATACAGCCCCGCAGCCGGCCGAAGCGGTGCAGGGATACGAAGGTCCCGGCCCGCCGGGTCAGCATCTCCTCCGGGAGCCCCTTCGGCACGGACAGACGCTCCCGCCGCAGGACCCAGGCCTCCACGGCGGCCCGCGCCAGCCGGACCCAGGGGTCGCTTTTTTCCGCCCGTTCCCGGCAGGCCCGCCGGATCTTTTCCCGATAGGCCTCCAGGAAGCGCCTTGACGGGTCCGCTTCCTCCGGGTAGAAGGTGCAGATCCCGTAGCCGACGCCGGTGACGTCCTCATGGGAGAGAACCGCCGCCCGCACCCGGAGCCCGTCGAAGGCTCCGGCCAGAATGACGAAGGAGCGGTGCCCGCACTCGGCCGCCTTTTCGCAGAAGGCCTCGTCGAAGTCAAAGAGCTCTCCGAAGGCAGCCCTGCCGCAGAGCTCCATGATCCGGCGGTCGTATTCCGGCCCTTCCGCGGCAAAGCCGTAAGGGCCGAAGCTTTGCAGCTTGTGGGAAAGGTCGCCGCTGGCCACCAGCACCGCCCGCCGCCCCAGCTCCTCCGCGGCCCGGGCCAGCAGTTGGCCCAGGCGGTAGTGCTCCGTCAGCGGCAGGCCGGAGAGGCCGACCCGGAGCAGCTTTCCCCCGGCGTACTTGCGCCGGATAAACCACAGGGGCACCAGGGTCCCGTGATCCAGGGCCGGGTCCCGCTCCCCCAGGGTCCCCGCGGGAAGCCCCTCCGCCTCCGCCAGCGCGCAGAGGCGATCCGCCAGCTCCGTGTCGTAGCGCTCCGAAAACGAGAGCTCCGGCGCGCGGAACTGCCGGAAGGAGCCCTTCGCCCCCTCGCCGGGGGAGACGTGGAAATAGTCCGCGTACGTCACGGTATGGGGGCTGGTGACGATGATAAGCTCCGGCTCCAGAGCCGCAATCTCCTCCGCAACACGCTCATAGGCCCGCGTGGTCTTTAGTATCTGTTGTTCGCTGCCCTGCCCCACCGCCGGAACGATCATGGGCGGGTGCGGCACCATAAATCCAGCAAGAATCGGCATCGCTTTGCCTCCATATCCAGCTTGTCACAGGAACGGTATCCGTCCTGCCTGGTAGTATACCACGCTCCCGCAGAATGCGCAACTGTTTTTCGCCGTTTGCGTCGGATCAGGCGACGCCGGTGATCTTGAGCTTCTGCAGCCGGGTCACGCGAGGGATGACGAAGCTGTCATACTGCTCGGTCTCGGCGGAGAAGGCCATGGTGGGGATGGCGTCGGCCATCTGGCCGGAGACGGAGCCGCCGGTGACGATCTTCACCTTCCCGTCCCGATGCAGATAGCCCAGGCGGATCTCGCCGGCCAGGTCGCCGCTGACGGGGTCCACGTCGAAGGCGGAGAACTCCACCACCTCCAGATAGTCGCCCTGCCGCAGCTCGGCCTCGGTGCGGGCGCCGCCCTCCACCACGAAGTTTTCCGCCTGGAAGCTGTCCTCCAGGCCCAGGTACTGGCTGAACTGCCGGGGTCCCCAGAGGGCTTCCACCACGCCGTCCCGGATCAGCACCCGGTCGCGGATGGCCGCGCCCTCCTTGTCGATGGGGTAATCCCTGGAGGAGTTTTTCAGAGCGGCGACGGCCTTCAGGGTCAGCTTGTCGCCGCTCATGTTCCCGGCGATGGCCTTGCCCACGGTCCAGTCGGAGAGCTTGCAGTGGATCATCTCGGTCTCGGTCTTGTAGGCAAAATACCAGTGGTAGAAGGACAGGGCGTCGTCGGTGGAGAAGAGGACGTCAATGCTGCTGAGCTTGGGCGTGGGCTCGGCCAGAAGCCGGTCCCTGCCGTAGCGCAGGGCCTTTTCCACGTCCCGGCGGAGCTTGTCCGCGTCGCAGGTGCCGGAGCAGAAGTCCCGGTAGACCTCGATCTCATGCGCGGCGTCCCGGGCGTTGACCACCACCTCGATCTCGGAGCTGGGAAAACGGACCGTGTACTCCACGCCGTTGGAGTTCACGTAACGGCGGGTAATTTCCCGGACGAAGATCTCATAGGAGTTCACGTCCGCGTCCGCGGATTCACGGACGCTCTGCATCGCGGTGATGAAATCCCGCGCGATGGCCGCGGCGTCTACCTCCCGGAGCGGAGGCGAGACCACGGGCCTGTCGTTGAGCCGATAGGCCGGGTTCTTCACCAGGGATGCCTGGAAATAGATATCGGAGAGCGTTTTTCTCATCTGCTCCTCCGTGTCCGTGGGGGAGAGCACGCCGGAGGCGGAGCCCAACTGCCCGTCCTCCAGAGGGCGGTAGAGGGTCACGGGGAAGGTCCGGACCTCGGTGACCCGGTTCTGGTCCAGCGCGTGGCGAATGAAATAGAATTCCCAGCTCTTGACGGTCTCTTCGCGCAGCTCCCAGACCGTACAGCCCAGGGCCTTGATCTGTTCAATGATACGGTTCAGCATTATCCCAGCCTCGCTTTCGTTTTCAGATAGGGGCCGCCGTCGGCCACCTTGACCCATTCCTTGTGTCCCTTGCCGCAGCCGCCGTTGCCCATGACCTCCCGGTCCGTGGAAGCCATGGAGATATTCCCCAGCAGATCCGGCACGTAGCCGGTCATGACCACGGGGGAGACCACCTTGCCGGTGAGGACCCCGTCCTTGATCTCATAGCCCCGGTCCACGATGCACTGGATGCCCCAGTGCTTGGGGTCCTCCATGCCGCTCTGCTCGCCGCAGAGCAGATAGCCGTATTGCACAGAGGCGATCATCTCCTCCAGGCTGTGGGGGCCGGAGTCGAAGATGGTGTTGGTCATGCGGGTGTAGGCCTTGTGGGCGAAGTTCTCCCGCTTGCCGTTGCCCGTGGGCTCCACGCCGAGGCGCAGGGCCGAGAGGGCGTCGCAGATGCCGGTCTTCAGGATGCCCCGGTCAATCTCGATCACGTCCCCGGCCAGGACGCCCTCGTCGTCGAAGACGTAGGCCGTGACGCTCTCGTCGCAGAGGGCGCCCTCGTGCATGGTGCAGAGCTCGGAGCCCACCCGTTTGCCCAGGTAGTCCGCGCCCAGGGCCCGGTTCTTGACAAACATATCCATCTCCACGCCGTGGCCGAAGGCCTCGTGGGCAATCAGGCCGCTGATCTCGGGATCGGTGATGATCTCATACTCGCCGGGCTCAATCTTTCCGGCGGAGATCAGCTCCTCCATGGTCTTTGGCAGACTCTCCAGCGCGGCGTCCAGACCGTCCAGAATCTCGGGGCCGCCGCAGCCGGAGACGCCCTTGTAGGGGTAGCGGATCTCCCCCTCGTCGTTGGGGCCGTAGGCCGCGCAGACGCCCTCGGTGTAGACGTAGCTCTGGCGCAGAAAGCGGTTTTTGCTGAGAAACATCTTGGAGATGTGGGTGGAGGAGGCGGTGATCTCACAGTCCAGCGCACGGGGGACAAGCTCCATGCCCCGGTCGGAGAGAGCGGTGAAGCGCTCCACCAGGGTCTTCATGTCCTCCCGCTCCGGCAGCCGCCCGGTCTCCTTCTCCACGAAGAGCTCCAGGGGCTCGTCCGGGAGGACGCCGGTCTCGTAGGCCCGGACGCCGCTCTGCTTCAGGACCTCGAGCTGGCGGCCGAGCTGGCTGCGGATCTCCTCCGCCAGGGCCTCCACGGACCCGGGCAGCTCGTTGAAGGCGAACTCGCTGTACTGCCCGTCCCGGCAGACCCGGACCACGTTGCCCCGCTCGGTGGTCATGTTGGTGCCGGAGACGCTCTTCGCGCTCCGGGAGACGCTGAGCCGGAAGCCCACGGAGTCGGTGCAGAGGACGCTCACGTAGTCAAAGTGCGCGCCCAAGCGTTCCACCAGCTCCCGCATATCCGGCGCCAGCGCGTTCAGATAGGGGGAAAAGCTTGCTTTCATATTGAATCATCCTTTCAGGTGTTGATTAACGGTCTCCACGGCCTGTTCCGCCGCCTCCTTCTCCGGGAAGACGGCGCAGGCCTGCTTGGTCCATTACAGTTCATCCGTAAGCATTTTGTAGAGCTCGTAGCAGTCGTGGCCCTTCGGCACGTCCTTGAGCTCGCCCCGGAGCAGATAGTCGTTCTTTTGGAAAAATTCGACGTTCCAGTCGCCCGCGTTTGTCAAAACCATGGACGCGCCGTTTTCCCTTGCGAAGGCTTCCGCTGCCTTCAAAAGATACGCGCCGAGGCCCTGCCGCCGGAGCGGCTCCTCCACAAAGACCGCGTCCACAAAGCCGTAGGCGTCCTTGTTCACGTCCGCGATCACGCCTGCCGCGATGCTCCCGTCCTTGTCCGCGAGCTTCTTCCGAAAGTCAACGCGTTCGAATTTCCCCTCGTGGGCCTCGCTGTACGCGACGATGCCGTCTTCGATGCGCTCCGCGTCGTCCTCATTGCCGAGAGAGATCCGGAAGCGGGCTCCGCTGTTGTCTGACGGCAGGTACTCCGGCGTTTCCCGGTCCAGGTATTTGACCAGGGAATAGCTGAGATAGCCGTTTGGCTTTTTCAGCGTGGTAAACACCGTATAGCCGTGTTTTTCATAGAAGGGTCTCGCCATATAGCTGGCGGTGCCCAGGGTCACGACCCGGCAGCCCTTCTCTCGCGCGATCCGTTCGAGTTCGCGGATGATCAGGGAGCCGATTCCGTGATGGCGATAGCGCTCGTCCACCCAAAGGGTGTTGAGATACAGTCTCGACCAGCGGTATTCATAGAGCTCCGCGATACAGCCGCCGACAATCTCGCCGACCTCGTTCTCGACCTTGAGGACGAATTCCTCCTCGTCCGCGTCCACCTCCTGCGGCACGATCTCATTGATCTGCTCGCCGATATACGCGGCCTCTTCGTTTGTCAGGTTTTCGATTTTGTAATCCATTTCCATTTCCTCCTGTTCCGGCGGCGGGGATCGCTCCCCGCCGCTGTTCTGTCAGACCGATCGGCGAACGGACAGCCTGACATGGGCTATTTTATTTCCGCATTGTTTTTCTTCAGGAAGTCGATATTCCTGCCGTAAGCTGCGGCAGTCTCTGCATCATTCGTTTGAAATGCTTCAAACAATTCGGCCGGGACCTTTCCGGGCTTTGTCCGTTCATAGATGGTAAGGTTCCAGGAATGCTTGCATTTTCTGCAACGGTAGATCAACCACACGTCGAGGTAGTTCCCGTTGGCGTTTACTCTGAATTTGCCGGAATTGAGAAACTCCTGCTTTTTTCCGCAGCCGCCGCAACGATGAAATACACGGATCCCGTTTGCTTTTTCGACCTCCTGCCGGATCGTGCTGTTTTCTGTTCCGGACGGTCTTCCGTCCGGTATGTTTTTGCTCATACGTTCCTCCCAAACATCCTTCAGGAACCGTCTGAGCTTATAGAATTGTAATGGATTTAAGCTCAGACTACTGAGCGTTCACATACTTTCTGGTCATAAATGCTATGCTCCTTTCCGATTGTATGATCATGGATTCTGTAGGACAGCTCACTATGCGCCTACGGAATACACTACGGTCACAGTTTTTTTGCAGGTAAACTCGTCGTACATCAGGCAGCCCTCGCCGAAGCGCAGCTTGAGCATGCCGCCCTTGCGGCCGAACTCATTCTCACCGATGGGATAGAGCCGGAAGCGCATCTCATCCCCGTCTTCGTCTATGGCCTTGGCGTGA
>JAFWTG010000035.1 GCA_017519005.1 Oscillospiraceae bacterium
AAGGCCTGGGCGCCGGCCCACTCGTTCTGCATGATGCCCAGGAAGTTGACCATCTGGTTGCAGAGGGTGGCCAGGTGCTTGGCGGGGGCGGAGGTGATCTTGCCGGGCACGCCGCCGAGTCCCTCCTGGATCAGCTGCTTCAGGCTCCAGCCGGCGCAGTAGCCGGTGAGCATGGACATGTCGTGGATGTGGAAGTCGCAGTTGCGGTGGGCGTTGGCAATCTCGTCGTCGTAGATCTCGGACAGCCAGTAGTTGGCGGTGATGGCGCCGGAGTTGGAGAGGATCAGACCGCCCACGGAATAGGTGACGGTGGAGTTCTCCTTGACGCGCCAGTCCATGACCTTCAGATACTGGTCCACCACGGACTTGTAGTCCAGCATGGTCTCGGAGACGTTGCGAACCTTCTCCCGCTGGCGGCGGTAGAGGATGTAGGCCTTGGCCACGTCCTCGTAGCCGGCCCGGCCCAGAACGGCCTCCACGGAGTCCTGGATGTCCTCCACGGCGATCTTGTTGTCCTTGATCTTGCTCTGGAAATCGGCTGTGACCTTCAGGGCCAGGAAGTCGATGGTGTCGTCGTTGTACTGCTTCTGCTTGGCGTCGAAGGCCTTCTTGATGGCGGTCGAGATCTTGCTGATGTCAAAATCCACGACTTTGTCGTTGCGCTTTACTACCTGGTACATAGTGTTTTCTCCTTATTCCTATCATCAATCAGAGTTGAAAATTTTCAACTTTCAATTTATTCCACGCCCCGAAGCTGCGCTCCCGGCACCCAGGGCTTGACCGCCTCCAGGCATGCTTTGGCTTTCTCCGGGGAGGCCGCGTGGAAGCTGTCGCCTCCGGCCAGAATGTCGCCGGAATCCACAAAGCCCTGGATGAAGTAGCGCTTGGCGCCCGCGATCCAGCGGCCGATGGCGGCGAAGTCCTCCGGCTCGTGGAGCTCGTCCACCAGGGTGGTGCGGAACTCGAAGGGGGTGGACCCGCCCAGCAGCAGGGCCGCGCTCTCCTCCACCCGGGGGAGAATGCCCGCCGCGCCCGCGGTCAGCTCGTACTTCTCCTTGCTGTTCTTCACGTCCATGGCCACGTAATCCGCCAGGCCCGCGTCCAGGATCGCCTTCAGCCGGTCCGGGAAGGCGCCGTTGGTGTCCAGCTTGACGGCGTAGCCCAGGTCCCGGATCTTCGTCAGAAGCTCCGGCATATCCGGGTGCAGCAGGGGCTCGCCGCCGGTGATGGCCACGCCCTCCAGCAGACCCTGCCGCTTGCGCAGAAAGGCAAAAAAATCATCCTGGCTGAGCTCCGGAAGCTCCGGGGTGACGACCAGGCTGCTGTTGTGGCAGAAGGGGCAGCGGAAGTTGCAGCCCACAGTGAAGACCGTGCAGGCCACCCGCCCCGGGAAGTCCAGAAGGGTCATTTTTTGCAGTCCGCCGAGCCGCATCCCGCACCTCCTCCGCAGCGGCGCACGGCGTACGCTGCCGCTTGTTTCACTCGCAATGGGGAAATCTCTGTGGATAATATGTGGAAAGAATGGGGACAACTTGCGAAGCTGTTAACATAACAAACCACAATATCTTGTGTTCGTGTAATAGAATACCCCCAAGGATTGGATTTGTCAAGCCCCAATTTGACTTTTTCCAAAAGTCTCCCGGAGAGCCCATCCGGCCCGAAAAAATCACCCCCGCAGCGCCATTCCGGCCTCCGGGGGAGATTGACGCCGATCAGGCGATCCGGCGGGAATCGCGCGCCTCAGCCCTCCATCTGGCGACCCAGGAAGCCGGCCACCACGTCCAGAAGGCGGAGCTCAAAGTCCCCGGGCCAGCGGCCGCGGGCCGGGTCCGCTCCCAGCAGGACCCCGCCCAGCAGCTCCCCCTCGGAGACGATGGGCGCTGCGGCCCCCAGCACGGCGTCCGCCCCCTCCGCCATGGCCATGGGCGCGCCCCGGCCCCCGGGGCAGCAGCGCTCCCGCTCCTCCAGGCGGCGCCGCAGCCCCGCCGTCAGTCTGCGCTCCGCCAGCGCCTGCCGCTCCGGTCCCGCCGCGGCGATGACCGTGTCCCGGTCGCAGACCGCAGCCAGAAAGCCGGTGTTTTTGTGGAGCGCCTCGCAGATCCGCCCGGCAAACTCCGTCAGCTCCCCCATGGGCGAATACTTTTTAAATATGACCGTCCCGTCCCGCTCCGTGAAGATCTCCAGCGGGTCACCCTCGCGGATATGCAGGGTGCGGCGGAGCTCCTTTGGAATCACGATCCGGCCCAGCTCGTCAATGCGGCGCACGATTCCGGTTGCTTTCATGCTGTTTCCTCCTTTTTCCTGTTTTTGCAGGTAGTATTTGCCGGGAGGAAGCGGCTTATGCGCAAATCCCGGCGGCGGGATATTGCATTTGGGAGCGCTTTGTGGTAAAATGGGGAAGACTTGAAAACGCGGATTTCATACCGCGAACGGAGGAAACGGGATGTATCGGCAGGACTGGCTGATGCGGCAGATCGAAACGATCACGCGCTACGTCTTCTCTCTGCTGCTGGGCAAGGGCGCGGCGCTGCGCAGCGACTATCATCTGGAGACCAAGCGGCCCGAGGCCGGGGACGCCAACCCCCTGAGCTTCCGGCTGGGCGCTCTGCTGCGGGCGGAACGGCCGGGCGAGGCGGAGGACCTGCTCCTTGCCGCCGTGGAGGAGGGCGACCCGGAGGCCCTGCCCGCGGGGCTGCGCTTCTACGAGGCGCTGAACGAGCTCCCGGACGAGACCCTGGCGCGCTGCGATTTTCCCCGGGAGGAAATTCTGAGCGGGCTGAAGGAGCTCTGCGCCGCCTACGGCTATGATCTGAGCCTGCTGGGACTGTGATCGGATGCTTCCGGGAGGTGACGCGCTTGCATGACGTGGAGGCCAAAAGTCTGCTGCACGGCAGCGGAGGCCTGCTGGGGATGAACGTCTACCGGGGCTGCAGCCACGGCTGCATTTACTGCGACAGCCGCAGCCGCTGCTACGGCTTCAACCACGCCTTTGAGGATATCGAGGTCAAGCGAAACGCCCCGGCTCTGCTGGAGGCGGCGCTGAAGGCCCGGCGGAAGCCCTGCATGATCGGCACCGGCTCCATGTCGGACCCCTATATGCACTGCGAGGCGGAGCTGGGTCTGACCCGGCGCTGCCTGGAATTGATTTGCCAATACGGCTTCGGGGCGGCCATCCAGACCAAATCCGACCGCATCCTGCGGGACCTGGACCTGCTGGAGGCCATCCACCGGCATACGAAATGCGTGGTGCAGATGACCCTCACCACCTGGGACCCGGCCCTCTGCGCCATTGTGGAGCCCCGGGTCTGCGACACCCGGCGGCGGCTGGAGGTGCTGGCGGCCCTGCAGGCGCGGGGCATCCCCACGCTGGTCTGGCTGAGCCCCATCCTCCCCTGGATCAACGACACGGAGGAGAACGTCCGCGCCATCCTGGAGGCCTGCGCGGAGGTCGGCGTTCGCGGGATCGTCTGCTTCGGCATGGGCCTGACCCTGCGGGAGGGGGACCGGGAATACTACTACGCCGCCCTGGACCGGCATTTTCCCGGTCTCAAGGCCCGCTATATCCGCCGCTACGGAAACGCCTACGAGCTGCCCAGCCCCGACGGTGGGCGGCTGATGGCGCTGTTCCACGCGTTCTGCGAGGCCCGCGGCATGCTCCACAGCCCCGAGGCCTGCTTCCGCTGGCTGGCGGAGTTCCCGGAGCGGTATCAGCAGACCGCGCTGCCGCTGTGAAATGCGATTCGATGAAATACAGGAGGTTCCCATGAGCAAGTATCTGGACAGAGCGAGAGAGCTGCGGGCCATCGTGACGCCCCACTACAACTGCGGCCAGTCGGTGGTAATTCCCTTCGCGGCGGACGCCGGGCTGACCGAGGCCCAGGCCCTGGGCATCTGCGCCAACTTCGGCGGCGGGCTGAAGCGGGGCTCCGCCTGCGGGGCTATCACGGGCGGTCTGGTGGTGCTGGGGCTGTTCGGAATCGACAACCCCGCGGAATACTATCGGCGGCTCCGGGAGCAGCACGAGGGCATGCTGGACTGCGCCGAGCTGCTGCGGAAGAACAAGGAGCTGGGCCGGGAGAAAAAGCCCCACTGCGACGCGCTGGTGTATGAGTGCGTGGAGCTGGTGGAGGAACTCCTGCGGGAGAGCGGGAAGCTCTCACGGGAGGATCCGGCATGAATCTGGAAATGATTGCGCGGACAGAAGCGTTTTTGCGCCGGATGCTGGACGGAGGACGCTATCTGAACGAGAACCCGGCGGCGAAGGCCTACCGGCTGGAGCACTCCTACCGGGTGGCCAACCTGGGCCGGGAAATCGCCCGGCGGGAGGGCTTTGACGAGACTGAGCTGGTGATTGCCTGCCTGCTCCACGACGTTTCCTACTGCGAGGACTTCGGGGAGAACGGCTGGCGGGAGCACGGCAGACGGGCCGCGGCCATCGCCCGGCCCTTCCTGGAGACGCTGGGGCTTCCGGCGGAGCGGATCGACGAGGTCTGCTACGGCATCGCCATCCACGTGGACGACGAGGCGGACTTCCCAGGCCGGCGGACTCCCTTCGCCCTCTCCGTGGGGGACGCGGACAACCTCGACCGGATCGACGCCTACCGCATCCACGAGACCCTCTGCCAGGAGGGCTTCCTGGAGAAGCCCCTTCCGGAAAAGCAGGCCTTTGTGAAGCGGCGTCTGAGCCGCCTGCGGGAGCTGGCGGAGCTGCCCATGGGGACGCAGGCCGCGCAGGCCCTCTGGAAGGAGCGGCTGGACTTCTATCTGAGCTTCTATGAAAAGCTCGACGCCCAGCTGAACAGCAGCGCCGGGATCGTCGGAACGACGGAAATACAAAGAAAGCACTGAGGAGAACTCTTATGGACATGGAGATTTTGCTCTGGCTCCAGGAATTTCGCGAGGGCGCCGGGTCCTTCCTGTCGGAATTTCTGGCAAAGATGACCTTTCTCGGCGAGCTGAACACGGTGCTGGTGATCATGGCCGTGCTCTACTGGGGCGTACACAAGGAGCTCGGCGCCTATCTGCTGATGGGCTGGAGCGGGAACCGGCTGGTGAACGGCGTGCTGAAGGTGAGCTTCTGCAGCTATCGGCCCTGGATTCGGGATCCCAGAATCCTGCCCTACGGAAATTCCATGAACACCGCCACGGGCTATTCCTTCCCCAGCGGACACAGCATGAACGCCGCCACGGTCTACGGCGGCGGGATGCTGCGGCGGGACTTCCCCCGGGCTCTGCGGATTACCCTGGGGCTCATCGTGGCGCTGGTGGCCCTCAGCCGCCTGTATCTGGGCGTCCACACGCCCCAGGACGTGCTGGCAGGCGCGGCGGCGGGCATTCTGGTGATGGCCCTGACCCTGCGCCTGATGCGCTGGACGGAGGCCCATCCCGAAAAGGATTGGCTGGTGGTCTGCATCGGCCTGGCGCTGGCCGCGGCCGTGGCCCTCTTCGCGGCTCTGAAATCCTACCCCGAGGACTACGACGCGGCGGGAAAGCTGATCGTGGACGGTGCCAAGATGGCAAACGACACCTTCAAGGGCGTCGGCTGGTGCGCGGCCTTTTTGGTGGGCTGGGTTCTGGAGCGGCGCTTCGTGGGCTTCAGCACCGAGCTTCCCCTGCCCCGGCGGCTGGCGCGGATTGTCGTGGGCCTGCTGGGCTTTTACGCCGTCAGCCTGATCCTGATCCCCCTGCTGAAGAGCTGGATCCCCGGCCCCGCGGGCACCGTAATCACCTGCTTCCTGCAGATGTTCTACGTGTCCTTCCTCTTCCCCTTCTGCGCCCAGCGCTTCGAGGCGCGCGGCAAGGCCGCCTGAACGGAAGAGAGGCGCTCCGATGGATTCCGCCTTCCAAATCCTTCCCCTGCGCTCCGACCGGGACGCCGCCATGGCGGAGATCGTCCGAAGCAATCTCCGGGCGCACGGCCTGGACATTCCCGGCACGGCCTATTTTGACGAGGCCCTGGAGCATCTGTCCGCCTACTACGAGAGGCCCGGACGGGCCTATTACGTGCTGGCCGCGGGCGAACAGACCCTGGGCGGCATCGGGATCGCCGAATTCCGCGGCGACTGCTGCGAGCTGCAAAAGCTCTATCTGTCGGACGCCGCGAAGGGCCGGGGTCTGGGCTGCGCGCTGATCCGCTTCATCGAGGACCGGGCCCGGGAGCTGGGCTACCGGCAGATCTATCTGGAGACCCACACGAATCTGGCGGCGGCCATCCACGTCTACGAGCGCGCCGGCTACCGGGAGATTCCCCGGCCGGACGGCGTCGTCCACGGCACCATGAACAAATTCTACCGCAAGGCGCTCTGAGCGCGGCGCGGAAAGGAGGCCGAACGCGCTGTGATTTACGTCATGTCCGATCTTCACGGGAACCTGCGGCGCTTCCGCTCCGTCATGGGGCAGATCGGCCTGCGGCCCGAGGATACGCTCTACGTCCTGGGGGACGTGATGGACCGCTACCCCGGCGGGGTCGTGATCCTGCGGGAGCTGATGGCCATGCCCAACGCGAAGCTGCTGCTGGGCAACCACGACTATATGATGCTCCAGGAGATGGACCGGAAGCACACCCGCCGGAGCCTCTCCTTCGCGGAGCGGGCCCGCACCCTGCCCCGCTGGTACCGCAACGGCGGCGAGGTGACGAAGCTGGCCCTGGAGGCCCTGCCCAAGGCGGAGCTGGAGACGGTGCTGGACTTCGTCCGGGCGCTGCCCCTGAGCTATGAGCTGACGGTGAACGGGACCGACTATCGCCTGATCCACGCCGCGCCGGTGGAGCTCTACCCGGAGCACAGCGGGGAATACAGCTCCCGGACGGAGTTTGCGGTCTGGTATCGCTGGCCCCTGGAGGAGCCGCTGCCGGAGGACCCCGGCGTCACCTTTATCTTCGGCCACAGCGCCACGCACCACTTCGACCCCAGCGCCGATCCCATGCGGATCTTCTACGGTGAGCGGCGCATCGGCATCGACTGCGGGGCGGGCTACCCCGAGAACTGCGCCCGCTGGGGCCTGCCCCAGGGGCGGCTGGCCTGCCTGCGGCTGGACGATCTGCGGGAATTTTACTCTGAAGACTAATTTGAGGAATCACACGAAGCGTTCAATCAAATCTATTCATAAGAAACCCCGACGGAGTCCGGCACGCGCCGGGCTCCGTCGGGGTTTCGCATATGTTCGGTTCCTGTGCCGTCGAAGGCCTCTACGGCGTCTCCGGCCGCTCCACGCGCCGGATGCCCTTCTCTGCCTTGGCGCGGGGGAGCAGCAGCTCGTGGCCGCAGCCCCGGCAGCGGAGGCGGAAATCCATGCCGGCCCGCAGCACCAGCCACTGATTCGAGCCACAGGGGTGCTTCTTCTTCATGGTCAGCACGTCGCCGACCCGGATGTCCATGGGCATAGGCTTCCCTCCTGTCAGAAATGCAAAATGCAAGATGCAAAGTGCAAAATGATAGATGCGTTGATTTCATTTTGCGTTTTGCATTTTGCTTTTTGCATTATCCCTTGATCGCGTCCCAATACGCCTTGCAGCTCTGCTCAAATTTGTTGTCCCCGTACTCGTAGTAGCGGGTACCCACCAGGATATCCGGCAGATACTGCTGCTTGACCCAGTGGCCGGGGAAGTCGTGGGGATAGAGATAGCCCTGCTCCCGCTCGAAGCCCGCGCCGTCGGCGTGGACGTTCTGCAGCTCCCGGGGGAAGGGACCGGCCTTGCCCTTCTTCACGTCGCTCACGGCCCGGTCGATGGCCATGACCACGGAGTTGGATTTTGGGGCCGTGGCCAGGAGGATCACCGCCTGGGCCAGGGGCAGACGGGCCTCGGGGAGGCCCAGCTGCAGGGCCGCATCCACGCAGGATTTCACGATGCTCACCGCCTGGGGGTAGGCCAGGCCGATGTCCTCGCTGGCGGAGCAGAGGATCCGGCGGCAGGCTCCGGGCAGGTCCCCGGCCTCCAGAAGTCGGGCCAGGTAGTGCAGGGCCGCGTCCGGGTCCGAGCCCCGGAGGGACTTCATCAACGCGGAGACGGAGTCGAAGTGATTGTCCCCCTCCCGGTCGTAGTGCATGGAGGACTTCTGGCTCACGGCCTCGGCGTCGGCGGGGCTGATGCGCACCACGCCGTCCTGCCCGGCGCAGGCCGTGAAGAGCACCTCCACGGCGTTGAGGGCCTTCCGCACGTCGCCGCCGCAGGAGGAGGCGATGTGGTTCAGGGCGGCCTCGTCGGCCTCCACCCTGACCCGGAGCTTTTCCGCCATGTAGGCCACGGCCCGGTCCACAGTCTTGCGTACCGCCTCGGCGGTCAGACTCTTGAACTCAAAGATGGTGGATCGGCTGAGAATGGCGTTGAAGACGTAGAAATAGGGGTTTTCGGTGGTGGAGGCGATCAGGGTGATCTTGCCGTTCTCGATGAACTCCAGCAGGGTCTGCTGCTGCTTCTTGTTGAAGGACTGGATCTCGTCCAGGTAGAGCAGGACCCCGTTGGGGGCCAGCATGGTGTCCAGCTGGGAGACGATGTTCTTGATATCCGCCGTGGAGGCGGTGGTGGCGTTGAGCTTGAAGAGCTTGCGCTGGGTCTTCTCGGCAATGATGTTGGCCACGGTGGTCTTGCCGGTCCCGGAGGGGCCGTAGAAGATCAGATTGGGCACCGTGCCGGACTCGATGATCCGCCGCAGAATGGCCCCGGGTCCCAGAATGTGGTCCTGGCCGTAGACCTCGTTCAACTCTCTCGGGCGAAGCTCGTCGGCCAAAGGCTGGTACATATTGAACACCCCCCAAAAAAGGTAAGAAGTAAGAAGTAAGAATTAACAGGTACTCCGTAGGGGCGGTCATTGGCCGCCCTGAAACCTCCCCTGCCAAAGGGAGGGGGACCGGCCGCCCTAAAACCTCCCCTGCCATGGGGTGGGGGACCGGCCGCTGGCCGGTGGTGGGGTCCGCCCCCGCCTCGGAGGTACTATCATCCCCGCCGCAGCGAGGGCAATCTGCCCACCAAAAACCTCCCCTGCCAAAGGGAAGGGGACCGGCCGCCCTAAAACCTCCCCTGCCAAGGGGAG
>JAFWTG010000036.1 GCA_017519005.1 Oscillospiraceae bacterium
GTCTGTCAGCCGGACGGGTGCATCCTCCGGTATTATTTTTTCTGTATTCAGAGTAAATTTCAGTTGACCATTTCGCTCAACTACGTTATACTCTGTTGTGGTAATGTTTTGTGTCACGACTTAATTTTACCACAAACAGAGACACCAGCCAACCCCTTTTTCGGGGAAAGCTGGTGCCTTTGTTTTCAGACGCTATTTTGCAACGCGCCCTGTTTGTTTCCGCTCACTGAACCGAGAACTTGAACAGGGTCCGGCTGATCCATTCCCGGCCCGCCCGCAGGGCGATGGGCGGGAAGCTCTCGTGGTTGGGCGCGTCCGGGAAGCCCTGGGTCTCCAGGCAGAGGCCCTGGCGGGGACCGTAGACCGCGCCGTCCTTGCCCCGCAGACCCGCGGGGATATAGTTGCCCGTGTAGAACTGGACGCCGGGCCGGTCGGTGTAGACCGCCAGCTTGATCCCGCTGCGGGCGCCCCAGACCTCGGCGGCGGCCCGGAAACCCTCGGCGTCGGCGTCGATCACGTAGTTGTGGTCGAAGCCCCCGGCCAGCCGAAGCTGCTCACAGTCCGCGTCGATGCGCTCGCCCAGCCGGACCGGCTTCGTCAGGTCCATGGCCGAGCCGCTGACGGCCCGGATGGAGCCCGTGGGGATGGAGCCCGGCCCCAGCGGCGTGAAGCTCTTGGCATGGAGGCAGACCCTGTGATCCAACACGCTGCCGCTGTCGTGACCGTCCAGATTGAAGTAGCTGTGGTTGGTCAGATTGCAGAGGGTGTCCCGGTCGCTGACGGCCCGGTACTCCACCAGCAGGGCGTCTTCGTCCAGCCAGTAGGTCCCGGCGACGCGCAGCTCGCCGGGAATGCCCCCCAGTCCGTCCGGATGGGTGCAGAGCAGGGTCACGGCCTCCTCCGAGACCGCCAGCGGCTCCCAGAGCTTCCGGTCCAGACCCGCTTCGCCGCTGTGGAGGCAGTTGGGGCCTTCGTTGGCGTTCAGCCGCAGCGTTTTACCGTTCAGCGGACAGGCTGCCCCGGCAATCCGGTTGGCCACGGGGCCGATCGTCGCGCCGAAATAGCATTCGTGGTTGACGTAATCTTCAAGACTGTCGAAGCCCAGCACCAGGTCCAGCGCTTTGCCATTCCGGTCCGGAAAGCGCAGAGCGCGCAGGGTCGCCCCGTAGGTCAATACCTCGCAGGACAGCCTGCCGTTTTCCAGGCGGATGCAGTCCACCTGTTTTCCGTCGAAGCTTCCAAAGGGAGTCATATCTGAATCCTCCTCAATTTAAATCACGCAGAGTACGTATTTGCACCAGAGTCGTTTCCAGAAGCCGGAGATGCCCAGCAGTCCCACCTGATGGTCGCAGACCTGGCGCAGATAGCGCAGCTCCTCGGCCTCCAGCTCGTGCTGGCTGAAGGCGGCCTTCTTGCCCAGCGCTTCGGCCTCCTCCGGGACCGTGCCGCCGCTGAGACGGCTCAGCCGCAGGATACGGCGGTAGAGGAGCCGGGCCTTGTCGTTGCCCTCGGCCTTTGCCAGCTTTCGCTCCCGAAGCTGCCGGCAGAGGCAGCGCCGCCCCAGCACAAGGGCCAGGAAGCCGACGATCCCCAGGAAAATCCAGAGGCCCGTCAGATCGAGCTGCCCCTTTCCCTCGCTGCCGCCGGGAGCCTGGGGCTCCGTGGGCTCGCTGCTGGGCCGGCTGGGCCGCGTGGGTTCGGTATAACGGCCGGTCATGTCCTCCATGGTGTCGGTAACAGGGATAAAGGAGGGCTCGGTGCTCTCCTCCGGTCTTCCGCTCCCGGGTCCGGCTCCGGGCGTGGTCCGGCCTGTAAACTCGGTGGCGTTTTCCGGTGTGGGCTCGATCACCACCCAGCGGCCGCCGAGCCAGATCTCCACCCAGGCGTGGGCCATCAGGTTCGTGACGGGAATCTGCACGCCGGCAGCGGCGGGGCAGATATAGCCCGAGACGTAGCGGGCCGGGATGCCCAGCGCCCGCAGCAGCGCCGTGCAGGCGCTGGCGTAGTGGACGCAGTAGCCCTCCTCGGCGTCGTTCAGGAACCAGGTACAGAAGTCCACGCCCTCGGGCATGGGCAGGGGATTGCGGCTGTAGCTGGCGCAGCCGGATACCCGGGCGGCCACCGCCTGGGCGTATTCCAGGGTTTCGCGGCTGAAATCCGGTACGAAAACGCTGTCGAGCCTGGAGTTAGAGTTGAGATAGATGCTGATGTCCTCCCGAATCTCTCCGGGCACCCGGACGGTGACGCTGTCAGTCGGAGAAGAGGTGTAGGACACAGGGACGCCATCCAGAATCCAGGGGCGTTCCAGGCCCTGCCCGTGGGTTTCCCACCAGGCCAGCACGCCGGCACGGGTCTGCTCCGGCAGCGCCAGGCAGCAGTCCCGGACCCATTCGTTATAGTCCGGATCGGGGATCAGGGGCTCGCCGTCCGGGCGGAAGGACATGGAATAACGCAGCTCCTCGGTGATGTTGCGGAGATAGGCGTCCGAAGAGAGTGCGGCACCGTTGGGAAGCGCGGTGAGCTGGTAGGTGGTGTAGAGCTGGTCCTCCGGGTCCACGGTCTCAATGTCAAGGCGGTATCCGTCAGAGCCCAGATAGGGGAATACGATGCGGCTGTCCCAGCTGCGGGCCTCGCCGCGGCTCCAGTGGGTGCCGTCAAAGCTGGAGTAGCTCGAGCCGCGCAGGTAGAGCTGAGCGTCCTCGGAGGCGGTGGCGTAGAGGATGGTGACGGGGCGGTTGGGCAGAGCGCCCAGCTCGCTCAGGTCCACGTCGGCGGGATTGCCGCTGAGACCGGCCCTGACGTTGCCCTGATTGCCCTGCTCCGCGCCCCAGTGCTCCAGCTCCTTGCTGAGCTTGTCCCAGGTAATCGGCGGCTTGTAGTCCTTCTCGGGAAAGATTGCCAGCAGCAGCGCCAGAATCCCGGCGGAGACCAGGGCCGAGAGAACCACGGCCTTGACGTGCTCGCCCGTCTCGCGGCGGCGGACGGACTGGCTGAAGACCTGCGTCAGAATGGAGAACGCCGCCAGAATCAGAGCCTGCGCGGCGGGGGGCGTGTCGATGAGAATGAAGCAGGGAACGATGCCGGGCAGCAGGGCCAGGGCCGCGGGGAAGCTGCGTTTCCACCAGCGGACCGACATCGTTTCCAGCAGGGCCATGCTCATTGCCAAAGTCAGCAGGGCGGGGCCAGCGGCGTCGATGCTGCTGCGCTCCCGGGGCAGCAGGTCCCGAAACTGATCGTAGCCCAGGACGTAACGGCCACAGAGCACCCCCCAGAGGTTGCGGAAGCTTTCGAAGATCTCCTCCCGCAGCAGGAAGACGAAGAACGCAAAGCCCAGCACCAGCAGCGGCGCGGACCAGCGGGGCAGCTTCCTGCCGCTGAGAACGCCGCAGTAGAAGCTGATGGCGGTGAGAATGGCCAGCACCATTCCATAGGGAACGGGAAGACCGAAGGAAGTGATCAGACAGTAGATGGAGCCGAGGACGCCCATGGAGATGAGCAGCCAGTCCAGAACGAAGCGGAGAATCACGTTGTCCTTTTTCATGCTTCCTGCCCTCCGTTCCGGCCGACAGGGCAGATCCAGTCCGCCTGGACGGGCAGCGGCCAGGTCAGCTCAGCGCTGCGCTCAGAGGCCAGGCAGGCGGAGCGCAGGACAGCGATCACGTCGTCCTCGCAAAGGATTTCGGCGCGGCGAAGCTGCTCCCCGTCCATCCAGACGGCCTGATGGACCACGCCGCTGTCCAGCATCCACCGGGAGAGCCAGCGGAAATTGCCCAAAAACACGGCGCGGTCCTCCGGCCCGTAGGGTGTGTGGATCGCCAGGATCACCCGGCGCTTCACAGGCTCCAGCGGCTCCCGGACCACCAGCGTGTCGGTCTTCAGAGAGAGCTTCCAGTGGATGTCCTTCACCGGGTCGCCGGGCCGATAGGCCCGGTTGTCGTAGGTCTCGGCGGCCCCGCCGCCGGGCTTGGGCTTCATCTGCTGCTGGAGGAATTGATCCAGCAGGGGCATGGGGACAGGCTGCCGCGCCGGAGGCAGAATCGCCATGGGCGCAAGCTTCGGCAGCCGCATGGGAATCCGGAAGAGTCCCAGCGCGTCGTAAACCAGACCCCGATGGAACTCTGCGGCCAGGAAGCCGCAGTTCCCGGTGTCCAGGGCCAGCACGCCCTCCGCCCGGGAGAGGCGGCTGAGATAGCGCAGGTCCTTCTCCTGATCCCGGGTCCGCAGATTCAGACGAATCTGGACCTCTGGCAACGGCAGGAGCCGCCAGGCCCGGAGCTGCAGATGGAGCGCGGCTTGCTCGCCCTGCTGAACAGTATCCGGCATCGAAGCGGTCAGCCGGCAGGAGAACATGGCGGGCAGGGAGAGCAGCAGGCTCAGAATCGGCAGGAAAACCGTCAGCAGCAGAAGCAGCCAGGAGACCCAGACCCCGCTGGCGAAGTAAAAGACCGCGCTCAGCACCAGCAGGCCCAGATAGAGCAATCGGTTGACGGCCATGGCCCTACACTCCCGGGGCCGGCGTTGCGTTCAGCAGGGTGCCGAGGACCTGTTCGGGCCTGGTGCCCTGGGCCTGGGCGTCGGCGCTCATCAGCAGCCGGTGCGCCACGGTCCCGGCGAAGACGGTCTGCACGTCCTCGGGGAGCACGTAGTCCCGCCCGTTCATGAAGGCGGTGGACTTGGCCATGCTGACGACAGCCAGGGTGGCGCGGGGACTGGCGCCCCGGGAGATCAGCAGATGCTGCCGGGTCTTCCCGATCAGCGTCACCACGTAGTTAACCACGCTGTCCTTGACGTAGATGCGGTTCACGGCGTCCTGCATCAGTACCAGCTCTTCCTTGGTCACCACCTGCTTCACCTGATCCAGGGGATTGACGCCGCCCTGGCGGACCATGACCATATCCAGCTCGTCCTTGGGCTTGGGATAGCCCACGGAGAGCCGCACGGTGAAGCGGTCCATCTGGGAGTCGGGCAGCAGCTGGGTGCCTGCGGCGCCGGTGGGGTTCTGGGTGGCGATGACGGTGAAGGGCCGGGGCAGAAGATGGGTCACGCCGTCCACCGTGACCTGGCCCTCCTCCATGGCCTCCAGCAGAGCGGACTGGGTCCGGGAGGTGGCGCGGTTCAACTCGTCGGCCAGGAAGAGATTGCAGAGGATCGCACCCTTCTGATAGGTCATCCTGCCGCTCTGCTTGTCGTAGACGGAGTAGCCGGTGATGTCGGAGGGCAGTACGTCGGGGTTAAACTGCACCCGCCCGTAATCCAGACCCAGAGCCCGGGAGAAGGCCAGGGCAATGGTGGTCTTGCCCACGCCGGGAATATCCTCCAGCAACACGTTGCCGTTGGCGAGTATGGTCATCAGAATCCAGATCAAAACCTGGTCCTTGCCCTGCACGGCCTTCCGCAGCTCTGCGATAATCTTTTGCACGATGTTCATGATGCGTGTCTCCCTTTTCTAAACGATAGAGTACCTGTATATAAGACGCAAAAAATCAGAGTTTGGTTCCCCAATCCATCCCATTATACTATATTATTTCTGTTTCCGCAAGCCCAAAGCCGGGAATTCGCCAAATCGGGATTTGTAAGTATGTAGCGCGGGCTATTAGCCCGCAAATTCGACAGGCTAGTGCGTAACGGGCGGGCAGATTGCCCGCGCTACAGACACACAAATCCCAATTCGCATACTCCGCGCAGGCTTCGCATAGACTCTACCATCACGAGCGGGGGGTACGGAGGATGGAGCTCTACGAATTGGCCCTGCGGCGCGCCGGCGCGCCGGATCTGGCGGAATTTCAGCGGCGGGAGGGCCTGCCGCCCACGGGACGGGCGGACGCTCCCACCTGGGCGGCCCTGCTGCCCTGGCTGCGGGGATACCGGGAATACCGCGTGGTCCCGGGGGACAACTATACCCGCATCGCGGCCCGCTTTGGGACCACGGTGCGGGCCCTGATTACGGCCAACCCCAACCAGGACCCGCTGCGGCTCTTCGTGGGCCAGCTTCTGACGGTCCCCTTGGGCTTCGAGCTGGTGCCGACGGATTTTCCCCTAAGCTATGAGCTGCTGTGCCTATGCCTGGACGGCCTGGCCGCCCGCTATCCCTTCCTGACGGTGCGGGCCGTGGGCGAGACGGCCTACGGGCGGAAGCTCTGGCAGATCGCCGTGGGTCTGGGACCCCGGCGGGTCCTCTACAACGGCGCCCACCACGCCAACGAGTGGATCACAGCGCCCCTGCTGCTGAAGTTTCTGGAACAGTACGCCGGGGCCATCTCGGAGAACGGGAAGCTCTACGGCTTCTCCGCGCAGGCCCTCTATCAGCGCTGCACCCTGCATCTGGTCCCCATGGTGGACCCGGACGGCGTGGATCTGGTTACCGGCGGCCTGCGGGAGGGGGACCCGGGCTATGCCGAGGCCAGGACGCTGGCAGACCGCTATCCGGCCGTTCCCTTCCCGCAGGGCTGGAAGGCCAACCTGCGGGGCGTGGACCTGAATCTCAACTATCCGGCCCGCTGGGAGCAGGCCCGGGAGAACAAGTTCGCCCTGGGCTATACGCGCCCGGGCCCCAGAGACTACGTCGGCCCGGCGCCGCTTTCGGAGCCGGAGACCCAGACGATGGTCCGCGTCACGGAGCAGCTCGAGCCCCGGCTGACTCTGAGCTGGCACACCCAGGGCGGGGTGATCTTCTGGAAATTCCTGCGGATGGAGCCGCCCGGCGCGCGGGAGCTGGGGGAGCGCTTCGCCGCCGTCTCCGGCTACAGCCTGGAGGACGTGCCGGACGCCGCGGCCTACGGCGGCTATAAGGACTGGTTCATCCTCACCCGGGACCGCCCCGGCTACACCGTGGAGGCCGGACGGGGCGAGAATCCCCTGCCGCTGGAGCAGTTCGACGATATCTACGCCCGCAGCCTGGGAATCCTGACCCTGGGCCTGGCGGAGGCATAAAAAGAAACAAGCAGCCGATTTGCGGCTGCTTGTTTTTCAGCTTTACCGTTTCTTCATCAGCTCGCGCATCCGCTGGCTGTGGTCCAGGATGCGCTTGCGCATCCGCAGGTTCTGGGGGGTGACCTCCAGCAACTCGTCGTCGGCCAGGTACTCCAGGCACTGCTCCAGGGAGAAAACCCGGGGCGGCGTCAGGCGGATGGCGTCGTCGGAGCCGGCGGCCCGCATATTGGTGAGCTGCTTCTTCTTGCATACGTTGACAGTCATGTCCTCGTTGCGGTTGCAGGCGCCCACGATCTGGCCTGCGTAGACCGGCACGCCGGGGGTGATGAACATGGTGCCCCGGTCCTGAACGCCGCCGATGCCGTAGGCGGTGGTCTCGCCGGTCTCATGGGCCACCAGGGAGCCGGTCTTCCGGCGCTCGATTTCGCCCTTCAGGGGGGCGTAGGAGTCCAGCACGGAGGACATGACGCCCTCACCGTGGGTGTCGGTCAGGAACTCGCTGCGATAGCCGAAGAGGCCTCGGGAGGGGACCAGGAACTCCAGCCGGTAGCGGCTGCCCATGGGGGTCATGGAAACCAGGTCGCCTTTGCGCTGGCCGATTTTCTCGATAACGGTGCCCATGGCGCCCTCGGGGACGTCGGCCACCATCCGCTCCACGGGCTCGCACTTGACGCCGTCGATGACCTTGGTCAGCACTCTCGGGGTGGAGACGGAGAACTCGAAGCCCTCGCGCCGCATGGTCTCAATGAGAATGGACAGGTGCATCTCGCCCCGGCCCGCCACGTTGAAGGCATCGGTGCCCTGCTCGGTGACGTGCAGGGATACGTCCTTCAGCAGCTCCCGCTCCAGCCGGTCCCGCAGATTCCGGGAGGTGACGTACTTGCCCTCGCGCCCGGCGAAGGGGCTGTCGTTGACGGCAAAGGTCATCTCGATGGTGGGATCGGAGATTTTCACAAAGGGCAGGGGCTCCACGTTCAGCGGGTCGCAGACCGTGCGGCCGATGGTGATGTCGGCGATGCCGGAGAAGGCCACGATCTCGCCGGCGCTGGCCTCCTGGATGGGGGTACGGCCCAGACCGTCGAAGGCGTAGAGGGCCACGATCTTGCCCTTCTGCTGGACGGAGGAATCGTGGAAGTCACAGATGGTGACCTCCTGATTCTGGCGGATGGTACCCCGCTCAATGCGGCCGATGCAGATGCGGCCCACGTAGTCGTTGTAGTCCAGGCTGGACACCAGCATCTGCAGGGGACCCTTCGCGTCGCCCTCGGGGGCGGGGATATAGTCCACGATGGTCTCGAAGAGGGGAACCAGGTCCTTGCCCTCCTCGTGAGGACCGTAGGCGGAGATGCCCTGGCGGGCCGAGCAGAAGATGGTGGGGGAGTCGAACTGCTCCTCTGTGGCGTCCAGGTCCAGCAGCAGCTCCAGAACCTCGTCCATGACCTCCTCGATCCGGGCGTCGGGCCGGTCGATCTTGTTGACCACCACGATGACCTTGTGGCCCAGCTCCAGGGCCTTCTGCAACACGAAGCGGGTCTGGGGCATGGGGCCCTCGGCGGCGTCCACCAGCAGCAGCACGCCGTTGACCATCTTCAGAATACGCTCCACCTCGCCGCCGAAGTCGGCGTGGCCCGGAGTATCCACGATGTTGATTTTGTAGTCTTTATAATGGACGGCCGTGTTCTTGGCCAGAATGGTGATGCCGCGCTCCCGCTCCAGGTCGCCGGAGTCCATGACCCGGTCCACCACGGTCTGATTTTCCCGGTAAATGCCGCCCTGCTTCAGCATCTCGTCCACGAGGGTGGTCTTGCCGTGATCGACGTGGGCAATGATGGCAATATTTCTGATTTTCTCCTGTGGGATCATGTTTTTCTCTCCCCTTTCACATAACTCTGAGAATATAGCATATCAAACAAAAAAATGCAAGAGGGTTTGGGCACTTTTTTTATTCGACAGGCCGATCCCGGCAGGCCCGTCCCGCGTATAAGCTTCGTTTTTCGGGGCATACTCCCATCGGAGGTGTTTTACCATGAAATGGAAACAAAGCTTGCGAAATCTGCTGATGGACAAGGGCTATTTTCTGGCCTTCGCCATCTGCCTTGCTGCCGTTCTGGTGTCCGGCTGGCTCTTCGTTCGGAGCCTGCGGGATGAGGATCTGACCGTCCGGGACGCGGTCCCGGCTGCCGTCCTGCCGACCTTGGGCGAGGACCGGAGCCAGGTCCGCAGCGGCAATCTGCCCGCGCGGCAGAATCATCCCGCCGCTCCGTCCGTCAGCGGCACCGAAGCGCCTACGGAGCCCCCGGCGCAGACGGAAGCACCGGAGAAGCCGCAGCGTCCCGGGGCCGTGCTCTGCCGCCCCCTGGAGGGCACGGTGGCCCAGGGCTACAGCATGGACGAGCTGGCCTACAACCCGACCACCAAGGACTGGCGCACCCACGCGGGCATTGACATCGCCGCGGCCGAGGGCAGCGAGGTCAGGGCTGTGGCCGAGGGAACGGTGCTCTCCGTTTTTGCCGACGATCGGCTGGGGCAGACCGTTACGGTGGAGCATGCCGGAGGCTATGTGACCCACTATGCCAACCTGGCCGAGGAGGTGGCCGTGGCTGCCGGGGACCGGGTCGTCGCCGGACAGATCCTGGGGACCGTGGGCCGCACCGCCATCACGGAGCTCGCCGCCGAGCCGCACCTGCACTTCGCCGTATATAAAAACAACGTCCCCCAGGACCCGGAGACCTACCTGGCAGGCTGAACGAAAAAAACGCCGGAGCCCAGCGGCTCCGGCGCTTTTGCGGTGCAATTCGATCTTACTTGGAGAACACCATGGGCAGGACGCTCTTGAAGCTCTCGACGGCTTCGTCATCGCCCTCGATGGAGGTGACCTTCAGCTCCTTGGCGGACAGCTCGGCGACCATGGTGACGGGCTTCTCGTCCTTGTCGTCGGGGGTCAGGACCAGCTTGCCTTCCTCGAAGGTGTAAGTGCCCTTCACCTCGTTGAAGTCCGCATCGTCCAGGCTCATTTCCTCGGCGTATTCGGCAGCGTACTCTTCCAGGGTCTTGCCCTGGGCTTCCAGCATAGCGTTCAGCGTGTCCTCGCCGAACATGGCCTTGAGCATGTCGGGAGCGGCAGCCTTGGCCTGCTCCTTGAACTTCTCAACGACAGCCTTCATGGCCTCTTCGTCCATCTTCATGGTGAAGGTCTTGTCTTCCTTCAGGTCCAGAATGATGGTCATGCTGATGCCGTCATAGATCTTCTTCATGCCGTCGATCATGGCCTTCTGAGCAGCGGCCTTCTCGGCGTCCTGGGTCTCACCGGTCTGGCTCTCGGCCTCGGCCAGCAGGGCCTTCCCCAGATCCATGGTGTACTTCCAGGTGCCGACGATCGTGGTCTTGGCGCAGGCGGTCAGGGAGAACACCATGGCCAGAACCAGCACCAGCGCGAGAATCACAGAAATCTTTTTCATGTTTTCATATTCCTTTCCATTTTATGCGGGCTTCCCCGCTGCTCACATTATACATACATTTGGTTAATTGTCAAGTGGAATATACGTTTTTGTGATCCGGGCCGGCAGGGAGGGCTTCCTGCTTCATCAGCTCCTGCTTGGTGAACTGCAGGGTGTAGAGCTTGTAGTACGTGCCCTTTCTGGCCAGCAGCTCCTGGTGGTTGCCCTGCTCCAGGATTTCTCCGTGGGAGAGCACGAGAATCCGGTCCGCGTGCTGGACGGTGGAAAGCCGATGGGCCACGATCAGCATGGTGCCGATGGTCTTAATCCGCTCCAGGGAGTCCTGAATCAGCAGCTCGGTCTCCGTGTCGATGTTGGCGGTGGCCTCGTCCAGAATGATGACGGAGGGCTTGTGCAGGATGGTCCGGGCGAAGCTCAGCAGCTGACGCTGACCGGCGGAGAAGTTGTTGCCCCGCTCCCGCACGGGCTCGTCCAGGCCCTTTTCCAGCCGATTGATGAAGCTGTCCGCGTTGACGTACTTGCAGGCCGCCATGACCTCCTCGTCGCTGACCCCCTCCATCCGCAGCAGCAGATTGGAGCGGATGTCGCCGGAGAAGAGGAACACGTCCTGGAGCATCTGGCCGAAGTGCCGGCGCAGGGAGGCGATCCGGATGGACTTGATGTCCCGCCCGTCGATGAGAATCTGGCCCTTCTGAATGTCGTAGTTGCGGCAGATCAGGCTGAGGATGGTGGTCTTGCCGGAGCCGGTGGCACCCACGAAGGCAACGGTCTGGCCGGGCAGCACGTGGAAGGAGACGCCCTTGAGCACCCATTCCCCGGGCTTATAATAGAACCACACGTCTTTGAACTCGATCTCGCCCTTGATTTCGTCCAGCTCCTGAGCGTCGGGCTCGTCCACCACCTCGGGCACAATGTCCAGAATGGAGAAGATCTTTTCCGCCGCGGCATAGGAGCGCTGCAGCATGTCAAACTGCTCGGCCAGGGTCTGGATGGGGTTGAAGAATTTGTTGAGGTACATGTAGAAGCTGACGATGACGCCGGAGGTGATGCTCTGGCCGAACCAGTGCAGGTCCCGGATGGCGCCCTTGGCGCCGAAGTAGAACAGGCAGAGCACGGAGGAGATGTAGAGCATATAGACCATGGGCCGGAAGATGCCGAAGACCAGCATTCGCGCCTGCTTGGACTTCCGCAGCTCGCTGCTGCGGACTTCAAAGTCCGCCATTTTCCGGTCCTCGCGGTTGAAGCTCTGGGTGATCTTGATGCCGGAGAGGTTCTCGGAGAGGTAGGTGTTGATGGCCGTGGTGGCGTCGTTGACCTTCCGGTGGACCTTGCGGCTGAACTTGCGGAAGATCACCGTGAAGAGCACCACGAAGGGCACGAAGCAGAGGACCATCAGCGTCAGAGCGTAGTTCAGCATCAGCATGGCGCCCAGCACGCCCAGGATCACCAGGGCGTTCTTCGCCAGGTTCACCAGCACGTTGGTAAACATGAAGGAGATGGCGTTGGGGTCGTTGCTGACGCGGGTGACCAGCTTGCCCACGGGGATGTTGTTGAGCTGCTCGTGGGAGAGGCTTTCAATGTGGGTGAAGGTGTCCATGCGGATCTGGGAGAGAATCTTCTGCCCCACCTTCTGCAGCAGCATGGCCTGGGCGTAGGTGCAGATCAGGCTCACCACCAGAATTCCGGCGTAGACGCCCACGTAGGTAAAGAGCGTCGAGAGCGGGAAATCGTCCTTGATCAGCTCCTCAATCCGGCCGATCAGCAGGGGAGAGACCACGTCGTAGACGATGGAGAAGAGCATCACCAGGAAGACCAGCAGGAACTGGCCCTTGTAGGGCCTGGCGTAGCGCAGGAGCCTGCGGGTGATCTCCCGGTCGG
Source organism: Oscillospiraceae bacterium (assembly GCA_017519005.1). Taxonomy (GTDB): domain Bacteria; phylum Bacillota; class Clostridia; order Oscillospirales; family Oscillospiraceae; genus JAFRPC01. The sequence continues at coordinate 12,267 of JAFWTG010000036.1, forward strand.
ACATATTGCGCTCCCAGCCCATGGATTTCTTCTTGTCCTTTTCCAGCAGGAAGGCGGTCAGGAAGATCACGGTGAAGACGCCGATGATGGCGCCTACGATCAAAACGGGAAGATACTCACGCATGCTCGTTTCCTCCTTCCTCCTCCAGCTTTTGCAGGTCCACCATCTTGCGGTAGCCCGGGCAGGAGGCGTAGAGCTCGTCGTGGGTCCCCACGGCGGTGATCCGCCCGTCCTCCAGGTAGAGCAGCTTGTCCATCTGCTGGATGGTGGAGATCCGGTGGGCGATCAGAATCGTGGTCTTGCCCCGGCGGGTCTGCCGCAGGTTTGCCAGAATGGTCCGCTCCGTGTCGGTGTCCACGGCGGAGACGGAGTCGTCCAGAATCAGGATCGGCGCGTCCTTCATCAGCGCGCGGGCGATGGAGA
>JAFWTG010000037.1 GCA_017519005.1 Oscillospiraceae bacterium
AACCTTTAATCTGTTCCGGCAGGAATTGTGCCATACTTCGTTGTCGTCCTTGCCGGGCGTCAAGCCCGCCTGCGTCCTCCGCCTCGTCTGGCGCAATTCCTGCACGAAACATTCTTCAATCTTTCTATGGGAGTTCAGTATGATTTGCCCCAAAACAGGAAAAACGCCCTGCGCGGTTCGCTCCGCGCAGGGCGTTTTTCAGTTCATCAGGTCCTTCAGCCTGAAAAAACCAGAGGGATACCGGGCCAGGAGATGGCTGTCGTTGACGCTCATCAGGAAGCACACGACGGCAGTTGCCAGCAGGGCGGCGAGCAGGAACAGCGTCAGCCGCTTTTTGGCCGGGGCGTCCGCCTTTTGCCAGCGGGTGAGGAAGATCAGCGTCGCCGAGAGGTAGAGCAGGGGCAGGAAATCCCCGGTGTAGCGGACCAGGATGCCGGCCATCTCCGTGTCGGCCACGATGACGATCAGAGTCAGCGCCAGGGGAAGCAGGATCAGAGCCCGCAGCCCCAGCTTTTTCAGTTCCCCGCGGAGCGGGAAATAGCCGAACAGCAGCCACAGGAAGGGGTGGAGCAGCAGGACGCCGCCGTACATCGGCTCCCGAACGGTCAGGCCCAGATAGGCAAGCCCGCTGCCTGCCTCATGGAGCCAGGGGAAGCACAGGTCCACGTTCGGGAGGCGGAACAGATAGTCCCACAGCCCGTCCGGCAGCCTGCTCCAATTCCAGCCCCGCAGGGGCATGTTGTTGGTGGTCAGATTGTAGTTGGCGCCGAAATCAAAGGGGGAGCCGAAGCGGATCTGATTGTAATACATCAGCGGCAGCGCCGCGGCCAGGTAGGGGAGGGCGAAGAGCAGCACCCGCAGGAAGCGCCCGGAGAGCCTGCGCTCGCGGCGGACCAGAGGCCAGAGGATCGGCAGCGCCAGGGCGGAAAAGACCAGAAACTGCGGTCTGCAGCCGGCGGTCAGGGCGGCGAAGAGGGAGCCCAGAAGGATCTGCAGATTGACGGCGGCGGGGCGCTCCTTTCCGCCCCGGTGCGGGAAGCAGGCCTCCGCGTCCCCGGAGCCGGATTCCGTCCCCCTGCTCCGCAGCCAGCGCTCCGCGGCGGAGAGCCAGAGGGCCAGGGCAAAACAGACGAAGGCCAGCGAGAAGCAGATGGGCAGCACGTAGAAGCTGGGCATGAGGGAGTAGAGCAGGATACAGGTGCAGTTCCCAAAGAGAACGGAGAGCAGCAGATAGAGCGCGAAGGGCGTTCGGGGGAACCAGCGCCGGATGAGGCTCCGCAGCAGGAGGAAGGCCCCCAGCAGCACCAGCGCAAAGGAGAACAGAACCGCGTAGACGGTGGGCAGATTCCGACCCGTAATCAAATAGCAGGGCAGGTAAGTCAGGAGCACCGGAACGACGCCGAAGTAGACGTAGAGATGCCCGCTGTGATAGGCGGTGTCCCAGGGGGGCACCCTTCCGTTTGCGCCGAAGAGCGCGTAGCGGGCGCTGACGTTATAGGGGTCCGGGAGCTGGGCAAGGAGCTCCAGACCGGGCCGGTCCGCCTCCGTTTCGATCCAGGTCCTGCCCTCCGCCAGGGCGCGTGCCAGCTTGGCGTACTGCTGATGGTGCATCCAGTCCGAATTCTGCGGCGGCCGGGTAAAGTATGGAATCACCCGGACCAGATTCGCAAGCAGCAGCAGATTGATCAGGAGGATCAGCAGCACGCAGAGGCGCTTTGCCCATCGACGCCGATTCCAGAGGCGGTTGTCGTAGAGGGGGGAACCGGGCCGCAGACAATAGAGCAGGAGAAAGAAGGCAAACAAAGCGGCCAGCCGCGGCAGAGAAATCCGAAACGGCACGCTGCCGTTGATCTCCGCGGCCAGGAGCTGCCAGCTGCAGCCGTCTTTGGGCACGGTCAGCTGCGCGGAGAGCTCGTGGAGCGCGCCGTAACTGTTCAGACGGAAATACGCGCCCTTGTTGTGCGTCGGAAAATAGCTGACGTCCCCGGCGAAATAGAGCTCCGAGGAGCCGTCGTCCGAGATCGACAGGCGCACGTTCACGGTGACGGGCTTGCCGGCGTCGTCCCGGACTGCAAGCTCCAGATGGCAGCTGCTGACCGGCGCTTCGACGTTCCGGAAGCTGAGCGTGAGCGTGCGGTCCGCGGCCAGATCGCCGGTAACGCCGGGCGTCGGCAGCGGCGTCCATTCCCGTCCGAGACTGAAAACAGACAGGCGATTGAAGAGCATCAGCTCACAGACGGCGGTCAGGGCCAGCGCGGCCAGCACGACCAGCAGAGTTTTCAGCAGCTTTTTCATGGCGTTCCTCTTTCGCTTCAGGCAGGTCCCGCGGCGGAGGCGGGAGCGAATCATGTGTCGCTTTATTGTACCAATCCGCGTTCCGCTTGTCAAGTGTCGGCTGCTGATTTGCAGGCTTTCGCAAAATCTCTTTCATCGGTTGCAATTCAGGCGAAAATGTGATAGGATACGATTGAAATGAAACGGAGGGAAAAGCCATGTCTTCCTTCGCGCTCAAATGCTGCGCCGTGATCTTTATGCTGATCGACCACAGCGCCATCATGCTCTACGATCTCCGAAAGATCGACCCGAATACCTATTATCTCATGCGTACCCTGGGCCGCTTTGCCTTTCCGATCTACTGCTTCCTGCTGGCGGAGGGCTTCCGGCATCTGCGTCATGACGGAGCAAAGCTGCGGCGGCACCTGCTGCTGCTTGGGGTGCTGGCTGTCTGCAGCGAGGTCCCGTTCGATCTGCTGGCCCACGGTCAGTATGAATATCTGTCCTCTCAAAACGTCATCTTTACGCTGCTCATCGCCTTCGGCGGCCTCTGGCTGGCGGAGGGGGCCTGGGACCGTCCGCTGGCGGGACTGGGGATTGCCGGCGTTTCCGTCTGTCTGGCATACTTCATCAGCTCCGACTATCGGGGCGTCGGCGTGTTTCTGGTGTTCGCCTGCGCGCTGTACCTGGAGCGTTCCGGGAGCTGGGGGTACGGAAAACGGCTGCTGGGCATGCTGGTCGTCATGGTCTGCTATTATGCCTTCTACTGCTGGAGCGGCGCGAATTTCGGCGGTCCCGGGGCGGTCTGGCGCTATTTCCTTGCCATGGGCTGGTACGGCCTGCCGCATCTGCTCCTGGTTCCGCTGCTGGCCTCCTATACAGGCACGCTGGGTTACCGCAATCCGGTGCTGCACCGCGCGTATCAGTTCTTCTATCCCGCGCATCTGACCGCGCTCTGCCTGATTTCCCATCTTCTGCGCTGAGCGACCTCCGCACTGAAAGCTGAAACGAGGTGAGGCTATGAAGACCCTGATCGAGCTCTACGACGAGCGCCCGCTGGAAAACGTTCTGGGCGTAGAGGTGTTCCGCCCGGAGACGGTGATCTACGTGTGTCCGGGCTGGGTGGCGAAGGACCGGAGTCTGCAGAAAAAGCTCCGGGAGTATTTCGCCCATCGGGGGCAGAAGGTCACGGTGGAGTTCGTCAAGGCGGACGTCTACCGGGCCGAGTCCATTCTCAAAACCCTGCGCCATCTGGCGGCGACCCGTCCCGACTGCGCCATGGACATCACCGGCGGCACCGACGCCGTGCTCTACGCGGCCGGCCTGCTGGGCGCGGAGCTGCCGATCCCGGCCTTTACCTACAGCCGCAAGAAAAACCGCTTCTATGCCATCAACAACGCGCCCTTTGCCGACGAGCTCTCCTGCGAGGTGGTCTACTCGGTGGAGGACTGCTTCCGCATGGCGGGCGGCGAGGTCCGCCCCGGCCGCGTGGACAATTCGATCCTTGCGGACTACGATTCCCTGATCGAGCCCTTCTTCCGGCTCTACCTGAAGCACCGCCGGGAATGGGTCTCCGACGTGGGCTACGTCCAGCGTCTGTCCCAACCCCTGGACGACGGAACCATCCCTCTGGAGGTCCGCGGCGATTACTGCGTAAAAGGGGAGCGGGGCTCCCGGATCGACGCGCCGGAGGAGCTGCTCCGGGGGCTTCAGCGCCTGGGCTTCCTGCACGAGCTCTCCATTGACCGGGAGAACGGCGTGAGCTTCCGCTTCCGGGACCACTGGACCCGCCTCTGGCTGCGGGACGTGGGCAGCGTGCTGGAGCTCTACGTCTATAAAATCTGCGCGGACGCGGGCCTGTTCGACGACGTCCGCCTCAGCACCGTGGTAGACTGGGAGGGACGCGGGAAGCGGGACGCCGTCACCAACGAGCTGGACGTGGTCTGCACCCGGGGCGTCACGCCGGTCTTCATCAGCTGCAAGACCGGCGAGGTCAAGACCGAGGCCCTCAACGAGCTGGCCATCCTGCGGGACCGCTTCGGCGGCGGGATTGCCCGGGCGGCCGTCGTCAGCGCCGAGCGGGGCGAGGCCCCCATGCGCAACCGGGCCGCGGAGCTCAATATTCAGGTGATCGACCTGGACGATCTGCTCAAGGGCCGCCTGCCGAAATGTATCCGGAAGCTGATGAAATAAGCGCGCAGCTCCGCGCGCACAAGCTGTTTTCGCACCTGATTTTATATCATCGGAGGATTGAACCATGAAAAAACTTGCGTTTCTGCTCTGCCTGCTGCTGACGCTGAGCCTGCTGCTCTGCGCCTGCAAGCAGGAGTCGAAGCCCACCGAAACCGCCAAGCCCGAGACCGGCGCCGCCACGGAAACGGCGCCGAGCGCCGAGCCCGCCGCCTGGGATGCCCTCTACGGCAAGGGCCGGGTCGGGACGGTGCTCCCGGATTTCAGCGTCGCCGCTGCGGACGGCGGGACCTTTACGCTCTCCGAAGCGCTGAAGGATCACGAGCTGGTGCTGATCAATCTCTGGGCCACCTGGTGCCCGCCCTGCAACATGGAATTCCCCTTCCTGGAGGAGGCCTATGCGGAATACAAGGACCGGGTTGCCGTCCTGGCGCTGACGGTGGAGGAGAAGGACAGCCCGGCCGTGCTGCGGGAATTCGCCCGGACCAAGGGCCTGAGCTTCACGCTGGCCGCCGATCCGGACTACGCCCTCAGCCGGACCTTCAACGTCAGCAGCATCCCCACCAGCCTGCTGCTGGACCGGGACCGGACCGTCCTCTGGATGGAGGTGGGGGCCAAGAGCTCGGCGCAGGAGTTTAAGGATCTCTTCGACACCTATCTCAGCGGCTCCGCCGCCGGGAAGAACACCTACGTGGTGAACGTGGTGGACCAGAACGGCGCGCCCGTTCCCGGCGCCGTCATCAACTTCTGCACCGACGACAGCTGCGTCCCCGTGATCGCGGACGAGGCGGGGCGGGTGGTCTTCACCGGCGAGCCCTTCGCCTACCATCTGCGGGTCCTTTCCGTACCGGAGGGCTACGACTACGTGGGCAGCGACGAGTATATCGTCCGGGCTGAGGGCGACGAGCTGACCGTCTCCCTGATGAAGCTGGGATGAAGCGCGGGACGGAAGCCGGGGCGGCGGAGGGCTGCCCGCGGAGCCTGCGCCTGCTGCGCTGGGGCCTGCTGGCCCTGGCGCTGGGCCTGATCGTCCTGGGCGTCCTGAACGGCGGTTTGGGGGACGCCTGCGTGAAGGCGGTCAATATCTGCGCGGAGTGTATCGGCCTTGGATAGGCTGCGGGCATGGTGGTCCGCCCACCGCCCCACGACCCGGCGGCTGATCCAGCTCTACGCGGCCATGCTCAGCAACGCCCATCTGACGGGCTTTTTCCGGGGCGAGATCTACCGGGGGAAGACCAAGGGCCTCTGCGTGCCCGGGCTCAACTGCTATTCCTGCCCCGCCGCCGTGGGGGCCTGTCCCCTGGGGACCCTGCAGAACGCCCTGTCCGCCTCGGCCAGGAAGCCGGCCTTCTATGCCGTGGGCGTGCTGCTGCTCTTCGGCCTGCTGCTGGGCCGGGTGATCTGCGGCTTTCTCTGTCCCTTCGGGCTGATCCAGGAGCTGCTGCACAAAATCCCCTCGCCCAAGCTGAAAAAGAGTCGGGCGACCCGGGCGCTGAGCTGGCTGAAATATCTTGTTCTGCTGGTGTTTGTGGCGGCGCTCCCGCTGTATTTCGCCTTCGGGGCCGTCTCGCTGTCCTACGGGGCGATCTCGCTGCCCGCCTTCTGTAAATATCTCTGCCCCGCCGGAACCCTGGAGGGCGCCGTGGCCCTGCTGCTGCACCCGGCCAACGGGGCGCTGCGGGCCATGCTGGGGCCGCTGTTCGCCTCCAAGCTGACGATTCTGCTTCTGGTTCTGGCGGCCTGCGTCTTCATCTATCGGGCCTTCTGCCGCTTTCTCTGCCCTCTGGGCGCGCTCTACAGTCTGATGAGCCGCCTGGCCCTGCTGGGCGTGCGGATCGACCCGGCGCGCTGCACCGACTGCGGCCTCTGCCTCCGGGTCTGCCCCGTGGATATCCGCCGCGTGGGGGACCGGGAGTGCGTCGCCTGCGGGAAGTGCATCGGCAAGTGTCCCGAGGCCGCCATCAGTCTCCGGGCCGGGAAAATCGTCCTGCAAGGCCCCGCCGCAGGGGCGGTCAAGGGCCGCCCGTCCGAGGCGGCGGGAAAAAGCGCCCCTGCCTGCAGGGGAGGGGGACCGGCCTCCGGGCCGGTGGAGGGCTGCGCAGCGACAACCGGCCCGGTCCGGCGCCGCAGGCTGCTCGCCTGGGTTCTGGCTCTGGCGCTGCTGGCCGGAGCGCTGGCTTGGTTCAACCTGCCCGCCTCTGAGGAGACAGGTCCTCCCACCGAAAGCGCCTCCCAAGACGAAGCGCTTGGAAACGCGGTGGGTCAGACGCTGCCGGATTTCACGCTGAAAACGCTGGACGGAGAGACCTTTACCCTCTCCGCCCAGCGGGGCAAGCCGGTGGTTCTGAACCTCTGGGCCACCTGGTGCGGGCCCTGCGTCAAGGAACTGCCGTACTTTGAGGCCTTTGCCGCCGCCCATCCGGACGCGGCGGTGCTGGCCGTCCACGGCCCCATGATCACCGAGGACGTTTCCGCCTGGCTGGCGGGGACGGCGTATCGCCTTCCCTTTGCCGTGGACGAGGACGGAAGCCTGAGCGCCCTGCTGGGCGCCTCCAACGTCCTGCCCCACACCGTGGTCCTGGACCGGAGCGGCGTCGTCCTCTACAACGCCCCCGGCGCCGTCACCCCGGAGCAGCTGGAGGCGCTCTATCAAAGCGCGCCATAGGGGGGCGGGAAGCCTCCCCTGATACAGATGACAATGGAAAAGGAGCGATGTCCATGAAAACGCTGTTCCGTAACGCCTGCGTCGTCAACGCCGACGGCGCCAGGACCTGCGACGTGCTGGTCTGCGGCGAGAAGATCAAGCTGATCGACGAACACATTGAGAGCCCCGACGCCGAAGTCGTGGACTGCGGCGGCCTGCTCATGTTCCCCGGGGCCATCGACGCCCACACCCACTTCGATCTGGACGTGGCCGGCACCACCACCGCCGACGATTTTGCCAGCGGCAGCCGGGCCGCCCTCCGGGGCGGCGCCACCACGGTGATCGACTTTGCCTGCCCCAACAAGGGCGAGAGCCTGCGTCACGGTCTGGAGCTCTGGCACGAAAAGGCCGACGGCCGGACCGCCTGCGACTACGGCTTCCACATGACCATCGACGACTGGAACGATTCCATCCGAGCCGAGTTGCCCGAGATGATCGCCCGGGGCGTTACGTCCTTCAAGATGTACCTGACCTATCCCGCCATGATGATCGGAGATCAGGCGGTCTTTGAGGCCCTCCGGGAACTGAAAAGCCTGGGGGCCGTCGCCGGGGTCCACTGCGAGAACGCCGGCGTGATCGACGCCCTGATCGCCGCACGGAAGGCGGCGGGAGCCCTGAGCCCGGCGTCCCATCCCCTCTGCCGCCCCGACCTGACGGAGGCCGAGGCCGTGGGCCGTCTGCTGAAGCTGGCGGCCCTGGCGGATACCCCCGTGGTTGCGGTCCACACCACCTGCGCCGCGGCCATGCGGGAGGTGGAGGCCGCCCGCGCCCGGGGGCAGAAGGTCTACGTGGAGACCTGCCCCCAGTACCTCCTCCTGGAGGACCGCTATTACGGCCTGCCCGACTTCGAGGGCGCCCGCTACGTCTGCGCCCCGCCCCTCCGCAAGCCCAAAGATCAGGCCCGGCTATGGCGCGGCCTGGCGGCGGGGGAGATCCAGACCGTCAACACCGACCACTGCTCCTTCACCCTGGCGCAGAAGGCCATGGGACGGGAGGACTTCACGAAGATCCCCGGCGGCGTCCCCGGCGTGGAGACGCGCTTCGAGCTGCTCTATACCTACGGCGTCGCTGCGGGCCGCATCACGAAGGAGAAGCTGGCGGAAGTCCTCTCCGCCAACAACGCGAGACTCTACGGTCTCTGGGGCCGCAAGGGCGCGATCCGCGAGGGCTTCGACGCGGACCTGGTCCTGTACGATCCCAGGGGCGAGCACGCGATCCACGCGGCGGAGCTGATCGCCAACGTGGACTACAACCCCTACGAGGGCTTCCCGATCAACGGCTCCATCCGCCAAGTCTGGCTCCGGGGCCGCAAAACGGTTGAAAACGGAAAGCTCCTGGAAGAAAACGGCGGCCAATATCTGCCCAGAGCCCTCCCGGACCTGTCATTCTGAGCGCAGCGAAGAATCCGTTTTCCTAAAAATCCGGCAAATCATGCCGGAAAGTGGAGCAAATACCACAAAATATGCGGGGTTTTTGGAAAGAACCCCGCATATTTTGTGATTTCTACTTGCAGAACCGGGAAAAGCGTGGTATAATAATCAAAATTTGTTTGTTAGGAGCTTCTTACCATGGGAAGAATCGACAAGGAAAACTACTACCTGGATATTGCCGAGACGGTTTTGGAGCGCTCCACCTGCGGCAGGTCCCGCTATGGGGCCATCATCGTCCGCAACGATGAGATCGTCTCCACCGGCTACAACGGCGCGCCCCGGGGCCGCGACAACTGCATCGACATGGGCTACTGCCTGCGCGACAAGCTGAACGTTCCCCACGGCCAGCGCTACGAGCTCTGCCGCAGCGTCCACGCGGAAATGAACGCCATCATCTCCGCCTCCCGCAGCGAATGTCTGGGCGGCACCCTCTTCCTGGCGGGCCGAAACGCCAAGACCGGCGAGTATCTGGACAACGTAGAGCCCTGCTCCATGTGCCGCCGGGTCATCATCAACGCCGGCATCAAGCGGGTGGTCATGCGCACCGGCAAGGACACCTACAATGCCGTCAACGTCCAGGAATGGGTCATCCACGACGATTCCATCCTCAACGAATACGAGCTGTAAGCGGGAAACGAACACGCTTCCGGAGGGCGGCGCCCTCCGGAAGCGTGTTTTTTTGCGGGATTTTTTTGCGGGATTATAAGACGTTTCTCCAGCGGGGCGCGTCCTGCCCGGCCAGCTCCCGGAGGGCGCGGATCAGACGTCCGCAGGCCCGCGCCAGCTCTCCGTCCGGCAGCTCCTCCAGCTCCGCCAGGGCCGCGCCCACGGCATTGGTGTGCTCGTGGCTCAGCAGGGAGCTCAGCAGCCCCTCGCAGCGCGCCCATTCCAGCGCCGCCCGGGCCGCGCAGCGCCGTCCTATATCCGCGTCCCCGGCGGCGGCTGCCGCCTCGGCCTCCTCCAAGGGGCGGATCACCGCCTCCGTCCGGGTCCGGATTGCCCGGCCGGACCACAGGCAGCCTGCGGCCAGGAGGCCCAGAATCACCAGCCCGATCGTCAGATATTTCATCCGGTTATCCCTCCCTGCAATCCGTAGGGGCCGATGCCCACATCGGCCCTCCCTCCGTACAATCCGTAGGGGCCGATGCCCACATCGGCCCTCCCTCCGTACAATCCGTAGGGGCCGATGCCCACATCGGCCCTCCCTCCGTACAATCCGTAGGGCCGATGCCCACATCGGCCCTCCCTCCGTACAATCCGTAGGGCCGATGCCCACGTCGGCCCTCCCTCCGTACAATCCGTAGGGGCGCTCATTGAGCGCCAGCGCTTGCGGAGCAAGCATCGTTTGCGGGAGCAAACGATCCAAACGCCGGGCGATGCCTTCAGTTGTCAGGCTGAGGAAAGCCGATAACCGGAATTCTCAATTCTCCATTCTCAATTTACTTTCCCCGCCTGGCCGCCCTTTCGGCGGTCGCTTTTTCTTTCCGCACGATCCGGACGTTCTGCGCCTGATCGACGGAGAACAGGAACAGCTCCCTTCTCGTGAGTCCGCGGCTTCGGAGCTGTGCCCGGAGCCATGCGGCGTCCAGCCCCGCCGCCTGCAGGTTTTCGCGCCGGATGCTCCCGTCCGTGATGAGGTTGTAATACAGTCCGGCAGGGGAGCGAGCGGCTCCGAGGTCCTCCTTGGTCGCCGGCTGATATCGGGCGTAGGGCATGACGGTCAGCTCGCCGTCCGTCTCCAGAATGGCGAATTCCACCTCGGAGAAATCGAACAGGTCCTTCTCCCGCAGCTTCTGCATCAGCTCGTCCAGGCTGACGCGGCTGGCGGCCAGGGCCGGCTGATCGATGACGCCGTTGCGGATCAGAAATGAAGGCGCACCGTTCAGCATCCGCCGCACGGGCAGAAGCTTCATGGACAGCACCGCGAGGATCAGCTCCAGCGCCAGTACCGTGAAGATCGGCGCGACGCCGGAGACCAGCGGCAGTCCGTTGTCCTGCATGGGGACCGAGGCCAGATTCGCCAGCAGCATCGTCACCACGAACTCGGCGGGCTCCATTTCCGCCACCTGGCGTTTTCCCATCAGGCGCACCGAAAGGATCAGCAGGCCGTACAGCAAAGCCGTCCGGATCATGGAGATCAGCATGCAACCACCTCACGGCCCTATTTTCCCCCAACGACGGAAAAACATACGGCGTCCTGCACATCTTGCAGGCCCGAGCGCTGCAGCAGCTCCGCCCCGGCGAATTTTCCGTCATCAGCGGCGACCGCCCCATCCTGGAATTCCGTCCCGCCGCGCCCGCTCCCTGTCATTCCGAGCAAAGCGAGGAATCCGCAACCCCCGTCCCCGAACGTTCCTCGCCCGTAGCGGCGCACAGTGTGCGCCACTCCGCTGCCCAGTCCATCCTCGTCCACCCCTCCCCCTGGAACGGCAAGGAGAACTGGCACGGCGCGGCGGCGGCCCATCTGGCGGGGCTGATTCTTCTGCGCCGGGGTGAGAAAAACGCCCTGAAGCTGATGAGCCCGCGGGAGGCCGTGATTCCCTCCTACTCGCAGATCTTCCAAACCGCGAAAACCGCGGAGACGATCCGCCGGGCCGCCGCGCTTCTGACGCGCATGCTGGAGTCCGTACCGATCTGGCGGCTGACCACGCATCAGGTCCCCGATTCGACCCAACTGCTGCTGGGAGCCGTTTTTTCCGAAAACCCATAAAAAGCGCTGCATGATTGTACTTCCGCTTGCATTTTTTGATTTCGGAATATATAATATTGAAATAAAACAAGAAAAGCATTTGCAAATGACATAGGAGACTAAAACATGGATAAGACGCACTCAGCTTTTCTGAAGCTGCTGCGTGCCGTCGTGCAGGAGACCAAGCCGGAGGACCCCTGCCTTACTTGCACGGAATGGGAGGAGCTTTTTCAATTTGCGGAGCGTCATAAGCTTCTTCCTCTGACGCTGGACGCTGCCTGTACGCTTCCCTCCTGCCGTGCCGCCATCTCCGGCAGCCCGGAACGGCGCGAGGGTCCCGACACATCGCGTTCAGGCTCCGCATCCCGAAACTGGCGGGAGCTGGCCCTGGAGCAGGTTGCCCGCCAGGCCATTCAGGAGAATGAATTTCTGAATTTGATGCTGGCTCTGCGGGAGCGGGGCCTTTCGCCGCTGGTGCTCAAGGGTCCCGTGTGCCGCATGCTCTATCCCAAGCCCCTGCTGCGGCCCTCCGTGGACGACGATTTGCTGATCCCGGACGATCAGGCCGCCGCCTGCCGTGCCGCCCTGCTGGAGCTGGGCCTGACGGCGGACCGGCCCGACGAGGATCCGGAGAGCGCCTACGAGCAGAGCTTTCACAAGCTGGGCACGCCCCTCTATATCGAACTGCACAAGCGCCTCTTCGACCCCGATTCGCCCGTTTTCGAGGCCTATAACGGCTTCTTCGAGGGCGCCCTGGAACGGGCTGTGCCCATCCGGCTGCAGGACCTGAGCTTGCAGACGCTGGCGCCCGCGGATCATCTGCTCTTTCTGCTGCTGCACGCCTTCAAGCACTTCCTCTACAGCGGCTTCGGCCTGCGCATCGTGACGGACGTCTGCCTGTACACCTGGCGATACGGCGAAGAGATCGATTTTTCCAGGCTCCTGGAGGTCTGCGCCGGTCTGCGCTGCGAGCGCTTCGCGGCGGCCCTCTACCGCATCGGGGAGAAGTACCTGGACCTGCCCATCCCGGAGCCCTTTGCAAGCCTGGACGTGGACGAAAGCGCCCTCCTGGAGGACGTTCTGGAAGCCGGCCTGGTGGGCGCGGAGATCGACCGCCTCCACAGCGCCAACATCACCCTCGGCGCCGTGGCGGACAGCAGGAACGGCGCGGCCCGCGCCGGCGGCCTCCGCAGAACGCTGTTCCCCGGCGCGAAGCAGCTTTCCGGCCGCTATCCCTATCTGGCCAAGCGCCCCTGGCTTCTGCCCGCCGCCTGGGTCGGCCGCACGGCTGCCTACCTGAAGGAGCGCGGCCGGTACGGCGAGCAGAGCCCCGCCGCCAGCCTTCGGATCGGCAAAGAGCGCGTCAGGCTCCTGGAGCAATACGGCGTCATCGACCCGGAATAGGCGGAAGCGCTCCACTCTGCCGTAGTACGCCGTTTCGCTTGATTCTTGTCATTTCGAGGGAGCCTGCGACCGAGAAATCCGTATCCTTTTTCGCGAGAGCCGCAAGAAAAAACGGATTCTTCGCTGCGCGCAGAATGACAACTTTTCAGTGAAACGGAATCGTAGGGGCGCTCATTGAGCGCCCGGTCCGCCATGGGCGGACAATTTGCCGGAGGCAAATCCAAACGGCTGCGGAAGCAATCTGGGGGACGGCGCTCTGATTGACCGATGGTATAGCATCAATGGTTATCAATCAGAGAACTGTCCCCCCGATTGGGACATTCTCTTTAAGCAGCACAAGGCTGAGATCGAAGCGGAATATGCGCGCAGGAAGGGCAGCCGCACGGAAAAAACAATCAAGGAGATGTCCATCGAGAAATGCGGCTTCTATCTGCCAGAGTGCGCCTATTTCGACACGATCAACGACGCGCCGGATACTGCGGAGAAGGCCGTCCTGGTGAAAAAGGCCATGGAGGCCATCGAGCAGGAAAATGAAAAGATGAACGGCGTCCTGCCAAAGGAGGTCTACGGCCAGCTTGTCCCCGAGGAGAAGCCGGAGCTGCTCTCCAAGATCATCCGCATCTTCAAGGATATTCCTGAGAATATCAGCGTGGACATCTTTGGCGAGATCTACGAATACTTCCTGGGGAACTTTGCCCTTCAGGAGGGCAAGGACGGCGGCACCTTCTATACGCCCGCCACCGTCGTCCGATACATGGTGGAGGTTCTGAACCCGGAGATCGGAAACAAGCTCTTTCTGGATATGAAAACACCGAGATTGATACTATTTAATTATTCCTCCGCCGATCTTGCCGCTTGAGGGGTAAGTTGGCATTTGAGGGGTAAGTTGTGGAAGTCGGGTTGTCCCGGCTGTTTTTATCGGTAGAAATGTTCATACATCGCCGGTATAATAGACGACAAGAAATCGGTTTTTGTGAGGATGCGATGCAATGATTATCAGAAGAATCGAGCCTGAAGATGCAGGAAATGTATCAGCTTTGGTTGTTAGGACGCTCAGAGAAGTCAACACCAAAGATTATTCGAG